>JAWAXL010000073.1:0-5189 GCA_038820405.1 Bathyarchaeia archaeon | reverse complement strand
GCGATTTATGGTCCCAACTCGTTTACGGGTCTAGGGTATCTCTCTACGTGGGCCTTCTTTCGTCAGTCTTAAGTGTCCTAATAGGCCTAATAGTTGGATTGGCAGCAGGATACTTAGGAAGATACGTTGACGAAGTTCTCATGAGGCTCTCTGATATGCTTTTAGTATTACCTGGATTACCCTTACTGATAGTTCTAATAGCTGTTTTAGGAGCTACCATTGAAAATCTTATCGTAATAATAGGTTTATTAGGATGGATGGGATTCGCGAGACTCGTTAGATCTCAAGTTTTAAGCTTGAAGGAAAGACCATTTGTAGAAGCCGCAAAAGCAGTCGGTGCCGGAAAGATTCACATATTATCAAAACATATCTTACCTAACGTGATGTCCCTAGTCTATGTTTCGCTTGCCACGTCAGTGCCAAGCGCCATAGTTTCAGAGTCGGCTTTAAGTTTCCTCGGCTTCTATGACCCTAACAGAATGTCATGGGGGAGAATGCTCTACGAAGTCCAAGCCAATGGTGCTGTCCAGTATTGGTGGTGGGTTGTGCCGCCTGGACTCTGTATAGCGCTTATAGCAGTAGCTTTCATTATGTTAGGATTTGCTTTAGATGAAGTATTTAATCCAAAACTAAAAATGCGAAAGTAGAACTCATAAAAATCTAGCTGCATTCACTTATGCATAAACTTAGAAAGCCATAAATTTACACTAAAAAGTTAAATATAATTGCCTCCATCTCTACGTGTAATTATAATCTAAACCATGAGGAACAAAAATGCCACTGCTCGACGTAGAACATTTAAAAGTGTATTTTGAAACAATGAGAGGGTATGTTAAAGCCGTTGATGACATAAGTTTTCATGTAGAAAAAGGGGAAGCTATGGGCTTAGCTGGCGAATCCGGATGTGGAAAGACAACAACAGCGCTGGCTATACTGAAGATTTTACCACCTAATGGAAAGATCGTAGACGGGAAAGTTATATTCAACGGAATCGACTTGACAAAACTTAATGAAGAGGAAATGCGCAACAAAATACGATGGAAAGGAATTTCTTTGATATTCCAAGGAGCCATGAACGCATTAAACCCTATCAAAAAAGTAGGAGATCAGATATTAGAAGCTATACGGTTGCATGAACGGGAGATAAGCAAAGAAGAAGCCATGGAGAGAGCCGCAAAATTATTCCAACTTGTGGGTATAGAACCCTCTAGACTAAACAATTATCCCCACGAATTCAGCGGAGGAATGAGACAGAGAGCCATGATCGCAATGGCGTTAGCTTCAAATCCTGAAGTGGTTATAGCCGATGAACCTGCAACGGCGTTGGACGTCATAGTAGCCGCTCAGGTATTGAAACTGCTGAGAGAATTAAAGGTTAAGCTAGGCATATCAATTATTTTAATTACGCATGATTTATCGATAATTGCTGATACTTGCGACAAAACAGCGATAATGTACGCTGGAAAAATCGTTGAATATGGCGAAGTAAGGGATATCTTTAAAAAGCCACTACACCCCTACACACAAGGTTTAATACGTTCATTCCCTAACATAAAAGGGCAACGAACCAAATTGATCTCAATACCTGGAAATCCACCAGATTTATTGAAACCACCTTTAGGCTGTAGGTTTCATCCGAGATGCCCCTATGCCATACCTCTTTGCAATAAAAAGGAACCAGAATTCTTAGAAGTTGAAAAATCACATATAGTTGCATGTCATCTAATAAAATAATAAAAAAGTGAGGAGTTATATGACAGAGACACTAATAAAAGTTGAAAACCTTAAGAAATGGTTTCCATTAAGAGTTGGCTTCTTAAAATCCTTGATCTCTAGAAGACAGTTATTTGTACGCGCTGTAGATGGTATCAGTTTTGATATCCGGAAAGGTGAAATCTTTGGACTTGCCGGAGAAAGCGGAAGTGGAAAAACCACCACTGGAAGACTTGTTGTTAAATTGATAGAACCGACAAGTGGAAAAATATTTTTCCACGACAAAGATATTGTAAATATTCCGGAGAAGGAATTCAAACAGTATCGGAAAAAATTACAAATCATTTTCCAAGATCCTTACGAATCTCTTAACCCTCGAATGACAGTGTTTGACATTTTAGCTGAACCGCTGGAGATACAGGGCATCGTTGATCCTCACGAAATTGAAGAAAAAGTCTACAAGGTTTTAGAAGATGTACAGTTGGTTCCGCCTGAAGAATTTACCTTTAGATTTCCACATGAGCTCAGCGGAGGGCAGAGACAAAGAGTAAATACAGCTAGAGCTCTGATATTACAACCGGAGTTTATAGTAGCCGATGAACCTGTTTCAATGCTGGACGTATCCATAAGAGCAGAAGTTTTAAATTTAATGGTGGATCTTCGAGATAAGTATAACGTGGCATTTCTTTATATCACTCATGACTTAGCATTGGCCCGCCACATATGTGATAGAGTCGCTATAATGTATCTAGGGAAAATTATGGAATTAGGAGATGTGGAGGACGTTATTTCTAACCCGCTTCACCCGTATACCCAAGCTCTAATAGCAGCTGTTCCATTACCTGACCCTGCTTCAAGACGAACGGAGGTTGTCATAAAAGGAGAAATACCGAGTCCCATTAATCCACCTTCAGGTTGCAGATTTCAGACAAGATGCCAAAAGTATGTGGGAGAAATATGTCGCACAAGGGAACCTCCGCTTATTGAAATTAATAGGAACCATTATGTAGCATGTCATCTCTACAGTTGATAATTGCCACTTTCTTTAATCCTTTACAAATAAATATAAGGTGTTAGCGCGTACTAAGACTTAAATATCTATAAAGAATCATCATTACTTTCAAAACAATAACAGATTAGGTATGGGCATGGAAAAGATTAAGATGCGTTTTAAAGAGTCTCCAAGTACAGCTTATCTAGCGATGATAGGAGCGCTGCTAATCCTTATTAATGGTTTATGGATCGCTCTAAAAGGCTCAGCAATAGTAATTCGGTCTTCCCCTAATTTGTACCTAAATGAAACTCAATCGACTTTATGGTGGAGAATAAGTTTAGGTGTACCAGATTACGTGGAAGGTTTACGAGTAATAGTCTGGCTCCCTTTTGCAGGTCTACTTTTATTTGCTGCCGTTTCCCTTCTAATTAAGCCTAGGGCGAGTCCCATTTTAAATAGTTTAATTATTTTGTGTTCTGTTATGACTATTCCAATAGGTGGTGGTTTCATAGCAGGATCAATCCTTGGCATCATAGGAGGCTTAGCTGGGTTAGAGTGGTCAAAGCCCATAAGTGAAACATTTATAGGTAGATTGATAAGATCTCTAAGACTTGATTCTACTCTTTTTAAGAATGTAAGTGAAGGGGGCAAATATCTCAAGCAAGCATCTTGGGTTCTAATCTTAGTTAATCTCAGCAGCGGGCTCGGATATGGCATATATAGCTACAACATATCTATAATGAATAATTCTATAGAGGCAAAAAATGCTATCCTTATAAATGGCAAAATCTTATTCGATATTTCTGTCTTTTATTATCCAGTAACGTATGTAGGCTTGGCATTTATTAAGTGGTTTATTTTAACGATGCTCATCTATGCTTTCGGAGTTAAGTTAAAAGGAAGTAAAACAGAATTTAGCGGAATAGCCGCTGCTATAGCTTTTGCTTATGCTCCAGCTATGGTTCAAGCTTTCTTACCTTTAGTATTTTCAACGCAGCCAACTCAATGGGCTATGAGTATTTTTTGGGTAACAAATATCTGGATAATGTTTGCATTGCTAATCGCCATAAAAGAATCGCTTGAAATCTCCAAAATTGAGTCCCTTGGGCTTCTAATGATATGTGGAGGGCTATATTGGATTGTAACCTATAAAGGAATAGTGCCCTATTTTCAAGTTCCAGGGGTTTGGTTCGTAATAGAACCGTCTTCCTTTATCTTATTGCTTTTTGGTATAGGTGTAATCTTATCAACTTTAACTGGGATTTTCAGTAGACACTAATTTTTCGTTAACTATGAGTGGGTCTCTTCTTTTTGTTTTTCAATAAGCCAGTCTCTATAACCTGCAGCAACGCTCCAGCCGATGATCAGAATAAGAGTGATAATCACTCTTAATTCCGGAGTAATTGCAAGGATAAACCAGACTAAAATGAGAGGAATTAGGAAGATAGCTATGAGAGATAAAATAATGATCCAAAGCCACTCTTCACGTAATATCTCCATCACATATTCGCTCGTAATATTTTTTATGTCATATGAATCTATTTAAACCTATTGAGAAAGGCAAATTAACAGGGCCTATTAACTGTAAGCGGGGGACTTACATGAAGAGGTGGTTCCTTGCTGTTAGTGTTGTTTTAATAGTTATCGGATCAATTTTGATAAATATTGCGTACATCCCTGTTGAAGCTAAAGATTATAAACAAATAGATAAAGTGTCAAATCGATGGAGCATTAGCGTGAATCTTAGAAAGGGTCAAGTTATTTGGGTGGAAATTCGCCAACATATAAACTGGTCTGTTGGCATTTTTGATTTTGATGAAGAGCTATATCCTGGATTTGCCATTTTATATGTTTCGGTTGATGTAACAGACCCTTATGGTAAGGATACGGAATTTCTTATGGTCTGGGGGTTGTCAGTCGAAAATCTAGGTTCAGCTTCAATATCAAAGTATATGTTAACAATTCTAGATATAAACGTAACAAAGAATGAAGGAGGATTGGATCCTTCTCCTTTCTTAATAAAGAAGGGAGGCTCTTCATATTATTCTGATGTTGGAGGTGTTGTTCAGTACAATGGTACATATACTTTTACCGTCGAAGTCTATCCATCGAGAAAAGATCCGCCCAGTTCAATTTGGATTGGTCAACGTTTAACTTGGATAGAATATCCGTACATATATATGATTCCAACTGGAGTGGTAATTGACGGTTTAGGTGCAACGCTTGCATGGTTTAGCATAAAGAAAAAATCCTTAAAAAAACGACAAATTCGAAAACTGAGGCTAAATAAATATGACAGTAAAAAATGAAATTATATCAGTTGTTTAAAAGTTTAAGTGGAACTTCAGTTATTCTTTTGAATATCTTAAATCTAATCTTGTGTACTTTTCCTCCCACGAAAATTAGACATACAGCAGCCTATTTAAAAAAGTTTTATAAGGGTATTTCTTGATGTAAGTTTAATTTCATGAATTTTAGGATA
>JAWAXL010000072.1:0-5260 GCA_038820405.1 Bathyarchaeia archaeon | reverse complement strand
GTAAATGATGTGCTGACCAATACTGCGAAGTTCGTGTTCTCGGTCTTCCTCTCAGCATAGCTCTGCCCATTAACGCTTACTACATCACCATAAGATTCTGTAATGACTTCACCATAGGGATTAACGCAGAAGGTTCTAACCTGGTCGTCAAAGGCCTTTGAGTAATATATGAACTTGGGCTCATATAACACGTTTGTTAATTCCTCCATTATTACGGCTGGAACCTCAACTCTAACACCTACGTCAACTGGATTATTTAGTGTTCTTAACCCAAGCGACTGCGCTTCACTTTTAAGCCACTCAGCACCACTTCTACCAGGAGCAACGATAACATATTTTCCATAAAATTTTTCGCCATTAACTGTCTCAATACCTCTAACAACGCCGTTCTTCACGAGCAAGCTCTTAACTTCAGTTCTAGTTCTTATTTCAATCTTATTATTCAATTCTTTAAGGATCTTTTGGAGAACTTCCACGCACTTCTCAGTTCCAAGGTGTCTAATTTTCTGTTTAACTAAAGTTAGTCCTGCCAAAGTGGCCTTACGCTCTATACTTTCAACAGCGTCAATATCTTCCCCATAGACTTTATGTGTTCCACCATACCTAACATATACGCTATCAACATAGTTGATCATCTTTGTGAGTTTCTCCTCGCCAATATACTCACTTAGCCAACCACCAACAGAGGTTGATAGAGTGAGTTTTCCATCGCTGAATGCCCCAGCTCCCCCCCAGCCAGAAAGCAGTGAGCATGGATTACATTTTATGCAGCCAAGACCCCTACTTGCAGGACATCTACGCTTGTCAATATCCGGCCCCTTCTCAACCATTAGAATATTTAGGCTAGTGTTATTTGCAAGCTCCAAAGCCGAGAAGATTCCAGCTGGACCAGCACCAACTATTATCACATCATGTTGCTGCAAGACACATCATCCAAAAGGAAACTAAATTAGTAGTTGGAAAAATATATTATTTCTATTTTGTCTTGGTTTATAGTTCATTGTGTTAACACCTTCTTAATCCTTTCACATGCCTCCTCTATACGCTCTTTTGATTGAGTTATGGAGAATCTCACATAACCCTCACCATATCTCCCAAAACCTATTCCAGGTGAGACAACAACACCAACTTCAAGGAGCCTTGAAGCAAACTCCATGGAGCTACCACCACACTTAGCCCAAACATAGAATGTTGCTAGGGGCTTTTTAGCTTTAATGTCAGCTTCCTCCAATCCCCTAATTAGCATATCTCTCCTTTCCGCGTAAACTTTATTAACCCATTTTATATACTCTGGCGGTTCACCATTAACGTAGCTCTGCAGGGCTCTCGCCGCAACCCTTTGTATATATACTGGCGGACCAGAATCTATTTGAGATTTAACCTTTATGAGACCCTCTATTAGCTCATTATTCCCAACGGCAAAGCCTATTCTATCACCAGTCATATTAAATGTTTTAGAGCATGAGTGGAACTCTATGGCAATCTCCATGGCTCCATCAACTTCAAGTATGCTTGGCGCCCTAAAGCCATCAAACGTTATTTCTGAATACGCATTATCATAGCATACTATCACGTTCTTCTCCTTAGCCAAATCAACGATGTTTTTCAGGTCATTTTTAGTCATGACGCTTCCAGTAGGATTGTTCGGATAATTTAGGAACATCATTTTCACTCCATTAAGGTCCAGTGATTCCAAATCTGGTTTAAAGTCGTTTTCCTCTAGGAGGGGCATTGGGACTGGGAACCCATCACTTAATAGTGTGGCCCCATTAGCGTAAACTGGATATGCGGGATCTGGTACAAGAACTTTATCCCCTGGATTGACAAAGGCTCTAGCAAAGTTTGCTAGACCCTCCTTAGAACCTATCAACGCTATAACTTCCTTCTGAGGGTCAATTTCCACGCCAAAGCGACTTTTATACCATTCTGCAACCGCCTCCCTAAAGAATGGCTCTCCCTGACTTAGGGAATAATTATGGTTCTTTGGATTGGAGGACTCCTCCCTAAGAGCGTCTAGCACAAATAATGGTGGCGGAAGATCTGGATCACCTATACTTAAAGATATTATATCCACACCCCTCCTTCTTTTCTCAACTATTATTTTTTCAAGCTTGGCAAAGAGATATGGTGGAAGTCTCTTAACCCTATCGGCCATCTGGAACCTCATACAAAACCCTCCAGTTCAATAATACCCTCATAGACTTTTTCAGCGGGTCCTGTTAAAAATACTCTATTGTTGATTTCATCATATCGTATTTTTAGATCACCCCCCAGAAGCCGAACCACACACTCGTTACTCAGCGCGCCAAGGATTCTCCCAGCCACGACGCTAGCACATGCACCTGTTCCACACGCAAGTGTCTCTCCAACCCCCCTCTCCCAAACTCTAACCTTAATTATATTGGGTCTAATAATTTGAGCGAATTCAACATTGGTTCTTTTAGGAAATAGTGGGTGCTTCTCTATTTTCGGCCCATAATACTCGACTGGGAAGGATGCAACATCATTAACGAATATCACACAGTGGGGGTTACCGACCGATAAACACGTTGCTCTAAACTTCTCCCCATTAACATCAAGCCACTCATTTATGAATTTTTTCTTGCTTAGGATCGGTATTTTTTCTCCATCAAAGATTGGACTCCCCATATCCACTGTTATAGATAATACTTTTCCATTAATAATGTGGAGCCAAACTTCTTTAATACCCGCTAGGGTCTCTATGCTCATCTCACTTTTACGTACAATACTGTTCTCATAGCAATATTTTGCTAAGCATCTTATACCATTCCCACACATCTCAGCCTCGCTTCCATCCGCATTAAATATTCTCATCTTAACATCAGCAACACTAGAATTATGGAGAATAAGGAGACCATCAGCTCCCACAGAGAACCTCCTTCTACAAAGTCTCTGCGCTAGAGAGCTCAATATCTTATCACTTATTCTTCCATCCCTATTATCGATAAGTATATAATCGTTTCCAAGAGCATGCATCTTCCACAATGGCAGCTTCATCATGGAGTTCACATAAAATAATTAACCCAGCACATCTAACTTTAATCTTACTTAGGTTTTAGGAAGATTTAAATATGAAGAAATAACATGGTTATGATAAGTGATGGATGATGAAGGTCGAGGTTGAAAGGGCGATAGAAGAGATAAGGCTGACACTAATGGCTGATGGCGGTGATATAGAGCTGATTGATGTTACAAATGATGGTGTAGTTAAGATAAAGCTTAAGGGAACGTGCGCTGGATGCCCATTCTCAATGATGACAGTACGGTATAGTGTCGAGAGATACATAAAATTTAGGGTTCCGCAAGTAAAAGAGGTAGTCGTGGTCAATCTATAAATTTGCTTTGATGAAGTTTATCAATATATTGGTACACCTTCATTTAAATCCTGAACAATCTTCATAAACTCCTCCCAAATTCTTTCAGTTATTGGGCCAATCATACCTTTACCTATCTTACGCCCATTAACTTCCTTTATCGGCATAATCTCAGCTCCAGTTCCAGTTAAGAATGCCTCATCTGCGTTAAATAGCTCAATAACAGTAATGTTTTTCTCAATAACTTCATATCCAAGCTTGGCAGCTATCTTCTTAACAACGCTCGCAGTTACCCCTGGAAGAGCCCCGCTAGATCTTGGCGGAGTATATATCTTCCCATCCTTAACTATGAAGATGTTCTCGCCAGTAGCTTCACAGACAAAGCCGCTTCTATCTAAAATTATCGCCTCATCAGCTCCGACATTATTAGCCTCGATTTTCGCCAGAATGCTGTTAAGATAATTTAGCGATTTTATTTCGTGAGACGTTGTGTCAACAGGGTCTCTTCTAACCCAAGACATTATTACACGTATACCTTCCCTACGCTTTTCTTCACTGTAGAGTCTCAGCGCTGGCACTGCTATTATTATGACGGAGGGCTTAGAACATTTTCTCGGATCTAAACCTAGATCGCCTACACCCCTAGTGACGATCAGCCGGATATAGGCGTCACGCAGATTATTCCTCCTTAATACTTCTAGAACGGCATTCATCATCTCCTCTTTAGTCATGGGAATATTGAGTATTATTGAGTGGGCTGACTCATACAGTCTATCTATATGCTCCTTAAGCTTAAAGACAATGCCATTGTAGGCGCGTATCCCCTCAAAGACCCCATCTCCATAAAGGAAGCCATGATCAAAAACAGATATTTTTGCCTCATTCTTAGAATAGAATTCGCCATTAATATACACTAATAGGTTTTCTTCTGACATCCGCGCCATCTCCATAACGGTGATATATGACGTGTAAAAAATTAAGTGTATTAATATAAATTTTAAATCTTCCGATAAAAGGATTTAATAATTTCATCCGCAGAAACGTGGTCTCCTCGATAATGCTGCTGGAAGCGTTAGCGTCCTAAAGGGTTTTCCAGATGTTTCTCTTTTTATCTCGTTTATTAACTCTTCTAAGCGCATCTTTCTCACTTTCTGCTCACCTTTCAGGCGCCTATCCCTAACAGCCAGCAATCCCGAGGAGATTTCCTCCCTGCCAATGACAACTATATAGGGTATCCACTCTATCTCCGCCTCCCGGATCTTCCTCTGCATAGTAAGCGGTCTATCATCCCAGTCGACTCTAATGTTGTGTTTTGCGATTTCACTCATGAGTCTCATAGCCTCCTGATAGAGAGCCTCGCTTACTGGTATAATTCTAATCTGCGTTGGTGAGAGCCACAAGGGCAACATTGGAGCACCTCCGCTTTTGTGGATTTTATATGCCTTTTCTAAGAGAGCATATATGTCCCTTTCAATAGCGCCGCTTGGCGAGCAGTGTAGGATTAGTGGTGCTCTCTTCCCACCCTTCTCATCAACATAATATATTCCATACCTCTCGGCATTCTCCACATCTATTTGATCCGTTGATAAAGCAGAGGCCTTATCCAAGTTATCGATAAAATTGAATTCCCATTTTAGAATGAAGTAAAAGAAGCGCTCCTCCCACATCTCGACTAAGGCTGGCTTGCCAAATAGCTTAATGAGAGATACAACAAAGTCTCTGTTAGATTCATAGAAGTCCTTTGTGAACCTTATGGCCATCTCATAGTCGTCACGTGTCAACCCAATTCCCTCAAGCACTTCCATGCTAAGGTTAAGTCTCTTTATAGCTTCCTCTTTGGCCTGCTCCAGATCAGCACAGAGCGCATGGCAATCCGGCATTGTAAAGGCTCTAAGTCTCCTTAATCCAGCTAGCTCACCACTCTT
>JAWAXL010000071.1:0-5383 GCA_038820405.1 Bathyarchaeia archaeon | reverse complement strand
GCCATAAACCTTTTATAGAACTCATCTGAAAACCCTTAGTAGCAGGCTATTTATATGAGTGCTAGGAATGTTGATGCCAGCCTCTCCCTAAACTCCATAACAAAACCTTACTCAGAAACATTTAAATAGTTTTCAGACGAATTCGTAAAGGATGGGGGGTAATATGCGTCAGCTAACGTTATGTAGGGTTATTAAAATGAATGATGCGCGAATCAAGTTAATTGTTTCTTTTTTAGTTCTCCTCATCATTACAGGTTTCATCTCCTCATTCGGCTTAGCTTCATCATTAATCCTACCATCAGTTTCTGAGGATGCTTCGGAAATTATCTTCATCCTAAATGAGCTGAACAGCTCCAATATTATGCGTTATATAAGGTTCTTCTCTTCAATTCCAACACGTGTTACGGGTTATCTTGGATGCGATCAAGCCGCCCAATATATTGCGGATCAGTTTAAGAGTTTTGGCTTAGGCGTTGAGGTTCACGAGTACCCAATAGTGATCCCAGTGGATCACGGCGCTAACATTACTGTGCCCTTAACTGGTGAGATATTTGAGGCTTATCCTTTATGGCCTAACATGGTTCAGTGTTCTCCCACTCCGCCTGAGGGTGTCACCGCTCCGCTTGTCTATGTGGGTTCAGGAGATCTGGAGGAATTCGACGGCAAAAAGATTGAGGGTTCCATCGTCGTGATGGACTTTAATAGCTTCTACAATTGGATAACCGCTGCCAAGCTAGGTGCTAAGGCCATAATTTTCGTTGAACCGGAGGAAACTGTGAGAATGGAGGCTGAAAGCAAAGTTATCCTAACGCCGATTTATCTTCCGAGAGTCTACGTTTCAAGGGAAGCTGGGCAGAGATTGATTTTGCTTGCGGAGAATAACACGGTTGTAACCTTAAGGTCAAGCATGAGCTTTGAGTGGAGGATGGGTAAAAATGTGATCGGTGTCCTAAAGGGCGAAACTGATGATGAAATAATTATATTGGCAGCCCACTATGACTCATGGTCTCCAGTTCCATCTAGGGCGCCGGATGCCTTTGATGCCATTCAAATAAGCACGCTCCTGGAAATTGCGAGAGTTCTATCAGCGCATAAGCCTAGGAGAAACATATGGTTCCTGGCGCTTTCAGGTCACTACCAAAATTCGATGGGAGCAAGAGAGTTCGTCGAAAAATATTACTTCCAAAACCAAACATTCTCTTCAGGAGAAAGGAAAATACTGGCATTCCTCGATCTTGAGTTAGCGCCAGATAGCCTGGAATTAACGTGGGACTTCATTCTCGACGCCTGGGCAATAGCCAGCCAAGAGTCATTCAGCAACTTGCTGCTACAAAAGTATTTGCCCAGCGCTTCTGAGGCGCTTAATATTTCACTCCAAAAATATGTGCTTCCAAACTATCTCAGGGATCTTTTTGAAATATACTTCTTTTCTCCCTCTTTCGACAGCGAACCAGTATCTTGTTCCGGATCACTCGCTCTTAGCTTCATAAGTATGAAAACCCTGAAGCCGAAGTTCATGATCCCGACGAATGAGGCTGAAAAAATTGAACTAACAGAAAGCTTCGTGAACACTCAGATAAAATTCATCCTCTACGTTACATGGAGACTGGGAAACGACGACCTATCACGCTACGAAAACCTAAACTGGCGTCCAGCCGCCAGGCAGTTTAGCCCCCCAGCTGGAGGGGGATCAGCTGGAGCAGGGCTCATAACCTTAGAGGGGCAAGTTGTAACATTCAATTATTCCACCGGCTTCTATTCACCTGTGCCTAACGCGCTTGTGGTTCTGCACCGATACGCCGGAGGACTGGGACATAAGATACCGACGGATCAGGAAAGGCACCACCCACTATGGGGGATCATAATAACAAGGGCTGATGAAAATGGAAGGTTTGTTGTACACGGCTTAGAGCATTGGATGACTGGTCAAGCAAGCGCGTACAGATTCAACATTCTCGCCTTCGTTGTTGATTCGGCTGGAAGAATCATCTATGCTCCGGATTTAGGAGTTTATGGCAGCGGAGGAGGGATCTTCGCAGGTTACAATTTTCTAGGCATACAGTTCGATAGGCACCCGTATATACTGAAGACCGTGGTCTTCAGATGCAAGAGCCTCACGCTCTACGATTTATATGACCCCTTCAACATTGTTAGCCCCAGAAAGAGAATTAACCTTATAGGCGCGCTTCAGCAGAATCTTCCATCCCTAGCGATAAATGAGTTTAATTCGCATACCGCACCCCTCTCATGGGGGCTTATTTCCCCCCAAGATACAGGGGAGCCATTAGCGATCGTTTTTGTTCCTCCGGAAATAGAGTTTGAGATCCTCCTTACAGGCTATGTTGGAGGAGCCAGCTACCCATGCGGCATTTTAAATAATGCCAGCGAAGGCAACCCGGGTGGAACGGGGATCCGCCTACGGGAGCAAAGCGAGGTTTTTCCAAACACGGCTTTCCTCTACTTTGAAGGCCTCTACTGGACCGCGAACGTCCGCTACCTAACCTTATCATCCTATAATATTTTCGATTCTTTAGCATATGAATGGCATGAAAAAAGCTTGGGGATATTTAGATCAGCGGTGGCTGCCCTCTCTAAGTACCAATATTCAGAGGCATATGAAAAACTTTATAACGCCTGGAACATGGAGGCTAACGCGTATAAGAGAATCACGGAGATCACGAAGGACACTGTTAACACGTCGTCCGCCTTCTACGTCGCCCTATTTCCATTTGCTTTCGCTTTGGAAGCCCTGCTCTTCGGAAGACAGGGTAAGAAGAGACTTATCACGATCGCAGCTATATTCGCAATCTTCCTAGTCATAACTTATTTCATCCACCCAGGCTTTCGTCTAGCCTTTAATATCTCCGGCGTCTTCTTAGGCTTAGGGGTGATCAGCGCAGTTGGAGTGGTTGTGAGCATTATTGTAATAGAGGCGTTGTCCTTCGGCAAGCGCCTACGGGCTATACTCACGGGTAAGCATTATACTGAGATTAGTAGAACCGGAGCGCTTCTTGCAGCTTTCTCCGTAGGTGTGCATAACATGCGCAGGAGAAAATTAAGAACCGTTTTCACGGTCATATCGATCCTTCTTCTCACAGCCTCTTTTGTGGCCCTCACCTCGGTGTCCATTCTACCTTACATTCGTGAGCGGGGCATATCTGGGGAAACACCCTATAATGGCCTTCTGTTCACGAAACGTGGGGGGATGGATCCCTTCACCCTAGACTACTATTATTATGTGAAATCGATATTTCCGAACGCAACAATTATCCCGAGAGTTTGGTATTTTCCACCTGTGCCAAGAGCGCTTCAGCAATCGTTAAACCCGCTTCCTGAAACTAAAATCTTCCTGGGGAACAAAAGTTACATATTGAATGCGGTGCTGGGATTAACATGCGATGAGCCGACCCTATCTAAAATAAACTTGGCGCTAACTGAAGGCAGGTGGTTTATTAGGGAAGAAAAGCTTGCGGTAATACTGCCAAAATCGGTGGCAGAAGCCCTCTCAGCGAAAATAGCCGATGAAGTGAGCCTCTTCGGACTAAAATTTAGAATCATAGGGATAATCGACGATTCTCTGCTAACGGTTATAACTGACCTAGATCAGAAGCCGATATTCCCAAGGTATATCACTCAAACCCAAGGGGGCATAAAAACAACAATAATTCAGCCTCAGAGGTTCGTAATAGTCCCCTATGAGACGGCGCTAAACGAGCTTGACGGACGGATCTATACGATCTCAGTGAAAATGGACAATAAAGAGATGATGCTGGAGGGAGCCCGGAGAATCATGCTTGGAAGCTGGGGTCTCTATGAAATTACAATTGGATATGAGGGGGTTCTCGTTGTTTACCATGTTGGATCGGCCTTCGTTATATCCGGATTAACATCCTTAACGGTTCCCTTCATCCTAACATCCCTCGTCATCTTCATAACCGTTTTAGGTTCGATCCAGGAGCGGGCGAGGGAAATCTCGATATATGCGGCCGTAGGGCTCTCACCCCTACACGTAGTAGCCATGTTCACGGCTGAAACATTGATCTACGCGATCATCGGAGGGGTACTGGGATATGTTTGCGGCATATCGGCAATTGATATCTCCAGAAACATGAGTCTGATACCATCCGCCGTAAACCTCAACATGTCCTCATCCGTTGTGTTTCTCTCCGTAGGCATCTCATTCCTATCCACCATTCTAGCGGCGATCTACCCAGCTATTAAAGCGGGAAGAACGGTCACACCGTCTCTGGAACGGAAGTGGAAGATTAGGACAAAACCGATGGGCGATGAATGGTTTATCCCCCTACCCTTCACAACTACAAGTATTGAGGAGGCAAGAGGCATCATGGCCTTCATGAATGAATTCCTGAATATTCACCTAAGCAGCGAAGTGGGGGTATTCTGGGTTAGAGAAAAAGCAAAAATAAGGGAAGAAACCGATGAGAAAAAAGGCATAAAGCGCATAATATTATCCGCTCCAATCTCCCTACCGCCGTGGGACTCAGGCTTCATCGAAGAGTCCCAGATTATTGCTGAAAAAACTGGTGAGAAAACATTCACTTTCAACATTTACCTTAAGTACGTAAGTGGAGAAAGATACCCTTGGGAAGGCAGTAACCCAGATTTCGTCGATGCTATCAGGAAGCAACTTCTACTATGGAAGGGATTAACCCAAAAAGAGAGAGACGAATATATACGTAAAGGCGCCGAGTACGAGGCATCCCTTTAAACATAACTTTGATATTATTAAACCTCGAAGATATGCTGAGGAAAAGCAAGTTTAGTAAACCATAAGGTTTATAAAAAGTCTACCTAACGTATACTTGGTGATTGAATGAGCGTTGTCAGCGTAAGATTAGAAGCGATATTAAGGAGAAGATGATGAAATATAAAGATAGGGTTAATTGGGCTCAAGAGATTAGAGAGTTCATTGAGGGAAGGATTAGGCAGTTTGAGGCTGAGGAAATCTTTAAGGAGGTTCTGGGAGAGGGCTACATTCCCTTAAGTGTGGGGGTTCTGGGGAGGTTTAGGGCTACATTCCCGGCTCTTGCCGGGTTCAGCGCTGCGCCCGGTCTCGGGCGCGTTACCCCTACCCCGCATAGAGCGGGGCTTGGGGTATGGTTTTCGCTTTGAGCAATATGTCAAAACTCACATTGCTGTCATTTTGACAGCAATTTTTGACAGTAGTTTTGACAGCAAACTTTGACGGCGGGTTGCTGTCAAAAGTTTTAGGTGGGTGGCTTTGGGTTCTGGGGCTTCAGTTTTCTTTGTTTTGGGCGGCGCTGTTTTGCTGTAATGTGATTCCGTATTTCTCTAAGATCTTTTTTGTCTCCTTGGTGAGCGGGCCTATGCTCTTCTGGTCTCTGTGGCCTTTCACGGCCCT
>JAWAXL010000070.1:0-5393 GCA_038820405.1 Bathyarchaeia archaeon | reverse complement strand
GTCTTACTTGGGCGCTGAATACCTAGTTGGCTTAGATATAGATGATGTTAAGGTTTCCAAGGCCTCCCATCTATATGATGAGGTTGTAGTGGCTGATGCCCGTTTCATGCCTTTTAGAGGTCATGTCTTTGACTTCGTTATCGTTAGAGGTCCTCCATGGACTCGACATTAAGAGTTTAGATGAAGTTGAAAGAATTTCTAACGGTATAGTATTAGCTCTTCCTCGCTTTAATGTTGAGGAGTTGCTTCGAAGAAGCTATAAGGTTTACAGGTATCTGCTCAGAGGATTTGTATTAGTTGACTTGCACTCGTATGAAGTTTTGACGATGCCAGGCTCAAGACTCTTCAAGGCTGTTAAACTTCTTTTAACAATTTTTAAGCCTTTCATGAAGGCGCTGAGGGCATTTAGGAAAGGATACCTGCTGGCATTTAGATTATGAAGCTCATTCACATTAACGCTCTAAGTGTTGCGTTTCAAGAGGATACCATCCTAGCCCTTCTTAAGAAAGGCAATAAACTTATCTTAAGAGAGTATGGCCTTGAACTCACACCTCTAAAAGACCTTAAAGAGTTTAGGGGCGAGGAAGGCTTTATCCTTCATGCCGACAATAGAGGCCTATTATTGAGTATCGATAACAGGTTAGTTTTAACGAATGAGCATGGAGCCGAAGATGTGCTTGTAGCTCAAAAACCCAATAATTTCTTCTGGCACGCAACATCCATCGATGATGAAGTCTTCGTTCAAGAGTACGGCGAATCTCCCACCGCAATCTATTTATCAAGGAAATTAATCGATTGGAGAAAGCTAACCACCAATGTCAAAATTGATAAGAGATCTAGGCACTTTCACTACATCGCTTATGATCCCTATAGGGATCAGCTTATTGTCACGCTAGGCGATGGAAACCCGGTCAGAGTGGCCTCTTCCGACGACCAAGGCGCTACTTGGAGACCGTTATACATAGGCCCATGGCAATTCGCCCCCATAGAGCCCTTAAAGGATATGATAGTCTTCGGTATGGATAGTGGAATAACCAGAGGGGGTGTAGGCGTTTATTATCCTGAAGAAGATCAATGGAATTTTATTTTCTTGAAGTGGCTGGAGAAAAAGGTTAAATTCGCTCAGATGAACAACTTGAAGCTACTAGACAACAGTGTTTGGCTAGCGGCACTTGGCGCCCCGCAAGCCGTAATAGTCTCCAAGGATTTGAAGATTTGGTATCCCGTGTATGTAGAGGGATCCTCCGAGAGTTTTAATTATCACATGGCGATAAGCGAGGGAGCAGAAGTTGTTGCGTGCTCGACCGGCAAAAACTTGTTACTCTTCGATAAAGATGAACTAAAGAACAAACCCTCAAGCACCAAACCTATAATGATGGAATATAAAGCATGTTACGACGAATTGAAGGGAATGATGTTTGTTCTGAAAAGGAAATTGCTGAGACGATTTTAGCGCATAATATATCACTCTATAATAAGATAAAGTTTGATAAGGCATATATTCCAGCTACTGGAATTAAAGAAAAGTTGCAGATACCGATATAATTATTAGAATAGTCAGGATCATATAAGATTACTTTAATGAGGGTATGAGATATTTTGAACATATTTTATCTAAACCTGAAAATATCAAAGCAATGGGCAAGATATTTAATAGAGTTGTGTATTTAGTCTTCTTTTATGGGATTAATAAACATGCCTAAGCTTAGAGAAAACATGTTACAACATAACTCCGATAGTTAAGATGAGGGATTAAATGGTCAACTAAGGGCATAGCAAGGAGGAGCTTAACTAATGAGGAAGATTAACTTTGCGTTAAAACGAGAATTAAATATGGTCTACATAGAGAACTGTGATGAAGAAATTTTTTATAAACATGCTAAAACTATATTTTGAGATGAAATAAGAGTTAAAGCAGCGGTATGATGTTGGTAATTTTAGCAGGAATTCATGGATCAGGAAAAACCACTGTTGCCCGTATCCTTTCAAAGTCTCGACGAGATATAAAAATAGTTACATTAGATAACGCTTCAACATTTAGATTCTTATTTGGAAAAATTTTAGGGAGAACATCATTTTTCACATTTAGTGAAATTGTTACGCTACTTGGTATGATATTATCCATTCTAAAGCTGAGGATATTAACACTACTTTATTATAAAAATTCATTATTTTTAGAACATGAAGGCTATCTGGTAAAGGCACTAGCTTTTCAGTATTATGCTTTCCCAATTTTTAAAAAAATTTACAAAGGTTCGATTCCTAAAAGCTTATATACCGTAGTAAATTTAAGTACACGAATAGCTATCAAATATCTGTCCTCTTCTTACGTTGTAGTTATTTTTCTTCGGCTACATTCAGATGTCTCTAAAATGAGAGAAGAAAAAGTAGGTATTAAGTATAGATCTTTCTATCTTAGGCTATTAGCTGAAACATATGATGTAATTTACAAAATGTTGGATAGTAATGGAATAAAGGTATTTATGTTTGATGTAAGCAGGAATCCTTATAACGTTGCTGAAGCTATATTAAAAACTTTACTTGCATTGAAGTATGATTACAAGAAAACATAAACCATTGTGTCTATTTATAGTTCCATCAATTCTTGGGTACACAGGGGATGTTATAAATGAAAGACAGCTTGCCAAGGCTTTTTCTAAGCACTGCAAACTCAGGACGTATTCGTTAGTTCCACTACTCAGAATCCCAGGCTAAATAAAAGTCATTTAGCACTCATCAGAAATAAAACCAAGCTCAGACTTCTTCTTCCAATCGTGGTTTTTCCATACACATTAAATATGTTATATACATTTTAGCCGGTCTTATTTTCACAATAGCCGCATTCTTTGAAAGACCTAAAATGATATATCTTCGAACTTCCCTACTGGCCTTACACTTTATATGGCTGAAAAACTTCATAGAACCATATCAAGTAGGCTATGTAGTAATCGCGGAGAGATACTTACTTGATACCATTATAGACACTTTAAGAATGAGAAAGTATAGGGGTCTAAAGGATTCAAAAGTATTAAAATTCTTAATGAGATATCTGTTGCATTTCATCCCAAAGAAGAGTTTAATTATATACTTGTGTGCAGATTATACTTCTCTGAGAAAGAGATATCATTTAAGGAAAACGCCAGTCGAGCACCCAGAATGGATAGAGTTCCAATTATTATTGGATAGGTTTTTGTAGGGTTTTCAATGCATATGTGATAAAAACCGATGAAGAAAGTCCTATCGATACGCTTTTGAAGATGGTCTATATACTTAATAGCTATTGCACCTCACGATCTAAAAGTTTATGATGATACTAACTATAAGGGGGATCGAGTTAGTTAACTTGCTCAGCAGAGATATGGATGAAATCCTTTTGGTATAAAAAGGAGCAGCGATTATACCTTGCAACAACCCCTCATTTTAATTGCAACATGGATGACAATGCTGTTAGCACTTGTTTCTATCATCTTGCTTTTTAGCAGTAAATTTCGTTTCGGATGATGATTCGAATGAAGCTCCTAGCTTTAATCCCTTCATTTTATGGTAGGACTGGTGATGCTGTAAACGAAAGAAAGTTGATATTAGCACTCTCCAGAAAAATTGAGAAATCTTATGTGGTAACATTTGTTAGTTTTAAACAAGTTTTCACGAAAAGAAGGAGAGAATTGAAGGAAGTGAAAAATCTCCCCAAAAATATCATTATTATCCCACTTCCACTCTTTCACGTGAATCCTTTACTAGTGTATTTTTGCATGATTATCATCTCATGTTTTACGAGCATTATTGGATTAGTATTATGTTGGCTGAGAAAAATTGACTTGATTTACATCCGCAACTCATTTCTTTCCATAGGCTTCCTTAGTTTTAAACCGTTAGCCAAAAGAACTGTTGTTAAGATACCAGCGATAATTGAAGATGAACTGTCTAATGGCATCATTACTAGATTTTGTATTACTCGTTTGGCTCTTCTAATGGATAGGCTAGTATTAGCTAAAGCGGTACGGGTGGCGATTCCTAGTAGGTCTCTTTATAGTGAACTCGTTAAAAGACGCTTTTTAAAACATAAGCATGTACCCTTGGAGATCCCTCCAGGCGTAGATCTAAGGCTTATAGAAAAAATTAAAAGTCAACTAGATAGTAAATCTCGACGAGATACCTTGAATATCGGATTTATTGGCTCGTTGAAATGGTGGCAGGGAGTAGATATTCTTGCTCAGGCAGCTACTCTCCTAAAAAGAAAAGTCTCCAACCTTAAACTTGTAATTATCGGAGACGGCGAGTTGAAGCCTTTAATAGAAAGAATATGCAAAACATCAAATATTCCTTATGAAATCACAGGCTTTCTACCTCACGAGGAGGCATTAAGGCGTTTAAGCATGCTTGATGTAATGGTTTTATCTAGGCGACGAACAACGACAACGGAATCAAACATACCTATAAAAGTAATAGAGGCATGGGCTCTAGGCATACCAGTTATCGTAACAAAACATAGGGTTTTCCTCGATAGTCAAATAGGAAATTATGAAGATGTTATTTATTGCGAGCCGGAGCCGAATAGTGTGGCAAATGCAATATACCTCCTTATAACCAACGATAAACTCAGAAAGAAGTTAGAATCAAACGGACCTCAGCTTGCAAGACAATTCGATTATGAACGAATAGCAGAAAAATTACTCAAGGTATGCACTGTAGTATGATTAAAATGATCAAGAATGTCAAGCTATTTCTTAGGTTAAATGAGCAAATGCCAAAGCACATTTTGAATTTAACCGTAGAAGCACTAAAGAAGGTAGGAAAAGACGTTGAAGGTAGCAGAATAGCTGTTTTTGGGCACTACTTATAAGGCCGATGATGATCCTAGGGGGCCTCAAAATTCATTATTGAGGGACTAATCAATCTTGGAGCTAAAGTTAAAGCCTATAATCTTCACTGCAACCAGAGTTTTGGAACTGAAAAAGCAAATTCTTTAGATGAAGCACTTAGAGGTAGTGATGACATAATAATAGCTACGGATCACAGTGAATTTAAAAATCTAAACCTTCAAGAAATAAAAATATTGATAAACGAAAAACCAGTTTTGATTGATGGACCTAAAAGAGAAGAAACAGATAATTCTTGGAATAAGGAGTGAAGTTGCCTTGGATACGCTATGTCCAATAATAATAGGCGATAAGCTGTACCTCTATTATGCTGTTATGGATAGAGCTGACAATGTATGGAAAATGGATTTAACAATATTCCCCTTAAATGAGTTTTTATGAGTGAAAACTTGATAGTTCATGTTGTTGGAGCTAGGCCTAACTTCATTAAGCTGTCTGTGGTTTATGATGCGTTAAGGAAGTTTTTTGATCAATTGATTGTTCATACTGGTCAGCATTATGATTATGGGCTTA
>JAWAXL010000069.1:0-5673 GCA_038820405.1 Bathyarchaeia archaeon | reverse complement strand
TAGGAAGAATATCAACCGCAGACCTAGTAGACGCGTACTCAAACGCACTATACACATTATTCCCATTCACACACGAGCCCTTCGGCTACATACCACTCGAAAGCATGGCATGCGGAACCCCAACACTAACATACGGCATGCAGGGACCTGGAGAATACATAATTGACGGCAAGAACGGATGGCTCGCAAAGGATGATGGGGACCTCCTGCAGAAAGCCATAGAATTATGGAAGAAAGGCTACCCAAAAGAGATCAGAAGACAATGCATAAAAAGCGCTGAGAAATTTGATAGAAAGGTCTATCTTGAGAGATGGTTAAACCTACTAAAATCATTCGACATAATATAACGTCTCAGCGCATGAAAATTGCCCTCATAAGATAAGCAAGGAAGCTTATTATTTCTTTCACGCCCAGCTTCGACCTGCCCAATTTTCTATTCACAAAGGTTATGGGGGCCTCAGCCATCCTAACGCCAAGCAGCTGTGCCAGCCTCAGCGTCTCCACCTGTATCTCAAAACCACGGCTCCTAAGCCTAGGCAATGCCAAAAGAATATACCTCATTGAATAGCACCTAAAGCCACTCGTAAAATCTCTTACTGGAAGCCTTATGAGCGCCCTAGCCAATCTATTCGCTATCTTGCTTATAACCACACGTATAGGAGGCCAACCAACAATAGCTCCACCCTCAACATACCTACTCCCAACAACCACGCCATAGCCCCTCATAGCATACTGAAGCAACCTCGGCATATCAGCGGGATCATGGGAGAAGTCCGCATCCATAGTAATAACATATGCAGGCCTATCCGCTAGTGAGACAAGAATCCTGAAGCCATCCCTAATCGCCGTGCCAAGCCCCATCTTACAGGACCTAACGACAAGCATTATATTATTAAAGTCCCTCTGAAGCCCCCTAATAATATCCTGCGTACCATCAGGACTCGAATCATCAATCACAAGAATAAGGGAATCAAACTTAAGTCTCTCGATGGCCAATATCAAATCCCTAATGTTTCTAGACTCATTATATGTTGGCAAGATAACAGCTAGCTCCAAAATACGCACGCCCAAAAATACTCTTCATGAAAAGCTTAATATTAATAACTCTTTTATGAGAAAACGTGCTAACCATACTTAGCTAATGGGGATAAGTCTAGAAGATGAAGATACTACATCTGATCAGCGAGAGGCCGCCAATCAGGAGCGGCTTCTCAAGAGTTATATGCAGGCTAACAGAGGAGCTCACAAAAATTGGGCATGAAGTTAAAGTCCTATCAACCAGCGACTGCAAAACAAAGATAATTGGCGAACTAAAAATAACCCTAAGTATAGATAGCATAGTTAGAGAGCTCATAAAAGACTACTATGATATAGTAGATATACATGGACACACACCAACATTCTCGGATAGACTACTCCACAAATCTAAACATCTAGGGAAGAAAACGATCTACACACTGCACTGTCTAGCAGACTACCCACTTAAGCCAATCACAGCAGCATACAATTTCCTTATAAATAGAATATTGCTAAAATATGCCGATGCTGTCATCGTAACAACAAAATCATACTACGACATGCTACCAAATAATATAAGGAAGTATATAGTGCCATGGGGAATAGACCACGAGAAATTCACGGGGCCAAGAATCCCCCACGACGACTATAGAGTGCTTTTTGTTGGACAAATGAGACCATACAAGGGACTAAAAATCCTTCTAAAAGCCGTGAAAGAAATAAAAGAAGATAACTTAACGCTTAACATAGTTGGCGAGGGACCTGATAGACACAAGTATGAGAAATACGCCAGAAAACTTGGGTTAAAAAGAGCCTATTTCCATGGATCCGTTCCAGATGAGACTCTAAGAAAAATGTACCTTAGCAGCGACATACTAGTCCTACCAAGCGTAAGCAAAAATGAGGCCTTCGGCCTAGTAACACTAGAGGCGGCAGCAGCTGGGTGCGCAGTAATAGCATCAGATCTACCGGGAGTGAGGGATGTAGTCAAGGAATTCGGCATACTCATCAAACCAGGGGATGTAGAAAGCCTAAGAAAAGCCCTCCTAGAGCTGATGGATGAGGGTACGAGGCGAAAATATGTTGAGCGTGGATTTAAAGCCATCACAAAATACAGCTGGCAGAGAACAGCAAGAGAATACGAAAAAATCTACTTGGAGATAATAGATAGGTAATAGCGTTATATGATGATTAAAGAAAAACTTAAATTCTTGGAGGAGAGGAGCCTCTTAAGGCTCAGGATATCAGACTGGCTAGTTATAATAATGACCATTATATACTCATTAGTCTTCTTCCACTATACAATATTAAAACACTATTCTTTTAGGAGCAATGCATGGGACCTCGGAATACTCGTCCAATCCATTGCCAGCGCATCCCAAGGAAAACTCTTCACAAACAATGTAGAACTATACTACTCGCCTACTGGAAGCTACTTTGGAGTACATTTTTCCCCAGTTCTATTCCTAGTAGTGCCATTCTTCAGCATAGCACCATGCGTCGAAACCATACTCATACTACAATCTATAATACTGGCAGCGGGCGCAATACCAGTCTATTTAATCGCAAAATATATCCTAAAAGATGAGCTTACAGCACTATCTCTATCAGCCTCTTACCTCCTGAATCCACTCCTCCAAGGAATAAACTGGTATGACTTTCATACGCAGGCATTCTTTCCACTATTAATAATCTCAGCAACATATTACCTAAAGAGAAGAAGAACAATACCCTACATATTCTATCTCATACTATCATTATCCACAGTTGAGCAGACAGCATATTTCATGATCCTATATGCGCTATACTCTTTATGGGAGATGAGAAAGGAGATATGGGGAGGTGAGAGAAAGAGACCTGGCCTTAGAGGGGTTATGGAACACCTCTTAATCCCTCTTGTCACCCTTACAACAGCAGTTCTATGGACAATCATTTCATCAGAAATTAAGTCCATAATTAATCCCAATCCTCCACCAGAGATTAAAGCGGCAAGAGCATACAAGTACCTCAATATTAGCGACCCGGCAGAGATACCCAGCAGACTCCTATTCCACCCAGACCTAGCATTAAATGCCTTCCAGTATGATATGCCGAGAAAAATCCTCTATATTATCTTAACATTTGCGCCTAGCTGCTTCATCGCACTCCTATCTCCGGTAGCTTTATTGCCAGCATTTCTATGGCTTCTACTAGCAAGTCTAAGCAACTGGAGACCATACTATTCACTAGGCTTCCAGTACACAGCCTTTACACTACCATTTGTCTATATAGCTACAATTGAAGCCTTACAGAAGATTCACTCAAGGAACTCTAATAAAAGAATCACTAAAAAAATTTCCACAATAATTTTGTTGGTTGGGATATTTCTTTCATTATTTCTATCACCACTATCTTTTGTGCATAGGGTTGGGGACTACGAATATTTTAGGGACTATGGAATATCCATACCCTCTCTTATGAATGAGCAGGTTACAAGAATAATTGCGGAGATCCCTAAAGAATCCACTATACTCACCACGCAAACAATCTTTCCACACTTATCCACAAACCTCAATGTCTATACAATCCCTCCGATCAACCATCCTTCCCAAAAGCTATTTGAGTCACACATAGATTACCTCAAAAGTAACGTTAAATTTGACTATATATTGATAACATCATACTGGGATAAGAGGAATGCGGAGCTGATCTACGAGGAGTTTATAGAGTCAAGCGACGAATATGGATTGCTCATCAAGGCCCCAGGATTGGAATTATATCAGAGGGGATATGAGGGGCCCCCAAGGAAGGTTGCCATAAAGATTACATATAGAGAGCTATACCCAGTTAACTCAGTAATTATAGATGATCCAACATCTGAATCTGGAAAGGTAATAATGTTTAGGGCTTCCCAATACTCTGGAAAAAACGCCTGGTATGGCCCATACATCACGTTACTTCCAGGAAATTATATTGTGAGGTTTAGAATTAAAGTTGATAGGTTGGTGGATGGAAGAATAATCGACCTTGACGTTTATTCCGGATATGAGGGCAGAATATCCATATACAGCGTGTATGGCGAATATATAAGTAAGCCATGCGCATGGCAGACGTTCACGATACCGCTTAGCATAAGTGAGAGGCTTAAGAATGTTGAGTTTAGAGGTATAAATGTTGCAAGCAATATAACAGTATACTTAGATTATATAGAGATTATACCTGAGTGACAGGGGTCCTTCTTTTCACATACTACTAGAGATCTAATTGATAAATTTGGAGAGAGGGAGAGTATACCATCAACAACTCTAACAGCATATTTGAGGAAACGCGGTATTGGGGGCTTCTTCATATCTAAGTCAATTTTTGGAATCCTCGCTGGAAAAACTTTCAAACACTTAAAATTGTATAAGGTGAGGAGCTCAATCATACCCTTTAAAGTTAGGCTATGAAGATATCCAATAGGTTTCCTCCTAGGATAAAATGGTGGTAAATTAACGGTGTAAACCTCGGAGACCTCAACGCTTGGAGGCTGGTAACCTAACAATAGGCTAATTCGCTCCAGCCACCACCCCATATTTGGATTAGATATGAAGAAGAGCCCGCCGGGCTTCAGAACTCTATTCACTTCACGGAGAACATTATCCCAATATTTAAGATGATTGAGGATGCCAGCCGCAGTCGCTAGACTAAAATAGTTCTCGGGGAAGGGCAGCAGATCTTTCTCTAAATCTAAGCGGCAAGTAATTATGCCAAGACTCTCAGCCACCATAAGCCTCTCCTCATCAATATCCACCCCATAGGCATTCTTGAAGCCTAGCATGTCCTTGAAGAGCACTGTTAGATAGCCGTAGCCGCAGCCCAAATCAAGAAAATTAATTCTATTGCTTCTCAAGTATGTATCAAGAAAAAGCAGGGTGCTTGCTGCCAGCCGGGGATTATCCTTAAACATACTGAGGGAGGCGCTTGAGAAGAGTATGTCCTCTGGAAGCTTACCCAAAAACTCACTAAGGTACTTCAAGTAATGGTTATGTTTACTCAAGACCACCACAACCCTTGTCTCCAAATGAAACTCTACTTGGTTAAATAAATTAAGAGTTTTTATCAATAAAATGCGCATGCATATGAAAACTCATCGAAAGCAATTATCCCCTCAGTTCATAGTTATGTATAGCTAGAGATTCTCTTAGTAGCCATTGTAAAGGTTTCTAGCATGAAAAATGATCAATGAAACTGCGCATATAGCTGAAAAGGTGAATAAGAGCAGGGTTGTTAGGTAACCTATAGATGCTCTAAACGTTTTCTCAATATATATCTCATATGGCACTGCCTCGCTATCTTCAGAAAACAATACGATCCTATAATCATTTATACCTAGATTTTTTAGCAGAAGATCAGCTGCTTCACCATTCCTGACTATTACGGAGAGGGCTAACAGCGACATAGTATCCCCCTTCAAGTTTGCGTGGCCATCTATATCGGGTGTTTCTGGTGTTAATGTAAAGTTTTCTTCCGTAACTCTGAATGTATAGAGCCACTCGTCAACATCATCAAATATCTCCAGCATAATTGTGGGCTGAACACTACCCACAGTCATAATCTTGTATTCTAAGTTTACCCTAAAATCTTCCCCAATGTATGCCTCATATGGGTACGCTATCCTGAAGATACTGTCCTTAC
>JAWAXL010000068.1:0-5680 GCA_038820405.1 Bathyarchaeia archaeon | reverse complement strand
GAAACCCCAATGGATGGATTGAGGAGCGACTTAGAAAACCTAGTTAAGGTTAAGGAGCTCGCCGGCGTTAAATCCTAACATTAATTCATGTTCCATCCATACCCATGTTGACTCAGGGTATCTCATATTTTTCCATCACTTCTCTAAAAATAAATATTTATTTCTATTTCACTGGGTCTTCTTGAGAAGCTCGATAAATCTAAATAGTATGTCGATAACTCTTTGCTCAAACATTCCGGCCCTCGCCCTCTTACATGTGTTGGCAACTTTTCTAGCTCAATAAAGGCCTAAAAGGATTCTCTACATTAATGCTGTCTCATCGTTTTGGGCTTCATTAAAAAGTATATGAACACAATATTTCCAACCATCAAACTGAGTGTAATTTCCTAGGCTTCTCTCATCAGGCGCCACTTCGTCCCTTGAAGGGCATCCTCAATTATGAAGCCAAGCTTCCGCATCTTATCTCTTATTTCATCAGAAATCTTCCATTCCTTTCTTTTGCGCATTTCCTCCCTAACTTCTAGAATAATTTCCACTAAGGAGCTTATTAGGTCGCTTCCAAATTTTTCCCTATCCTTAACCTCAATCTTAATTCCAAGAATCTCCTCCATGAGGATCCTTATAGTCTCATAAACTTCCCTTTTGGCCGTCTCCTCTATGCTGCTATTTTTATTAGCATAGTTATTTATTGACTTCACTATGTCAAATATTGCCGCAATTGCCAGTGGAGTATTGAAGTCATCATCCATAGCCTCTTCAAACTTCTTCTTTGCCTCACGCACTTGAGCCAAAAGAACTTCTTCATCCTCACCTCTCTCATGTCTTTCTTCAAGAGAGAGAAGATTCTCCACGGCGTTAAGAATCTTCTCGAGATTCGTTTTAGCATGCTCAATGCTCTCCTTATTAAAGTCTAAGGGGCTTCTATAATGCGCGGATATTAGAAAGAACCTCAAGATTTGAGGACCGCACATTCTGAGCGCATCCTTAACGGTAATAAAGTTTCCAAGAGACTTTGACATCTTTTGCCCATTTACAGTAAGCCACTCATTATGAAGCCAGTATCTGGCAAGAGGTTTTCCAGTGAGGGACTCTGCTTGGGCTATCTCATTCTCATGATGTGGGAAGATTAGATCTTTACCGCCCATATGTATGTCAAATGTCTCGCCGAGATATTTCATGGCCATCGTTGAGCATTCAATGTGCCATCCAGGTCTACCCCACCCCCATGGACTATAAAATGCTGGCTCATTCTCCTTACGAGATTTCCACAGGGCAAAGTCCGCTGGATTCCTCTTATTATGGTTAACCTCGATTCTAGCACCCATCTCAAGGGCTTCCATCTTATTTCCAGAGAGCTTCCCATAGTCTTTAAACTTTGATACATTAAAGAAAACATCTCCATTAACCTGGTACGCGCAGCCCCTTTCGATGAGTTTCTGAATAATCTCTATCATCTCAGATATATGTTGAGTTGCTCTAGGGCTTACATGAGGTCTCTTTATATTCAGGGCATTTAGATCATTAAAGTATGCGTTGCTAAATATTTCACTGATCTGCTGGATACTTAAGCCGGTCTCCTGCGAGCGCTTTATGATCTTATCATCTACATCAGTTATGTTGCTTACAATAGTCACCTTAAAGCCCTTATATTCAAGGTATCTATGTACAATATCCGCAAATACAAATGCCCTAGCGTTCCCAATATGAATAAAGTCGTATACAGTTGGTCCGCAGACGTAAATTTTAACCTCGTTATCATGTAATGGGACGAATTCTTCCTTACGCATGCCTAGAGTATTGAATACTCTTAGACCCATACCTGTTCACTTTGAGTAAGTAAGGCTGCAAATATAAAAGTCTCACTTTTTGTGAGAACTAAAGCAGGTTATAATAATTTTATTAGCAATTTTTAGAATTCTCTCCCTACTTTTTCTCCAAGAGACCAAGATGCATAGAATTAGCGATACTACTAATGATATTATTGAGGCGGCTTCATAATCGAGGGATGATTTAAGTTCCATAAAGATGAGACCTCCAACATAGGCTCCTACGAGATATAAAGTTACTTTCCCAAGTAGCTGTATTCCAATAACTTTCCATAAGGAGAGACGTAAGGAGCCAGCCAGCAGTACTATTGATGTATCTGGCAGGGGTGTAGAAGCAAATAAAAGCATTAATGTTAGTCCATATTTCTCGACCATTTTAGAAGAAGGGCTCTCTTTTTTTCTTGAATTATCTAAGGCATCCCTTATACCTGATCCCCAATAGTATGCTGTCGCTTCGCCCAAAGCGCCGCCTAAGCCGGCCACTAGTCCAAGTAATGCTGGGCTATAAAACTCCGTTAGTGACAATAGTGCTGGAAGAAACATGTCTCTAGCGATGATTGATAGATGGCTCAGCAGTGCTGACAAAAATATCCCGGGTAGCCCATAGCTCTGTAAAGCGGCGCTCTCCGCAAATATCCCATAAAGTATAATGAGGGAGATAACCACGGCAACCATAGCGCCAAGAATCTTAGGTAAGGCTCTAAGCATAAGTCCTCCCTAGTCATTTTAATGTTAAGTTTTCATTTATAAGCATTCCATAATCCACTAAGAGATCCAAGTAAAAATTAAAAATGTTGAAGCCTTTTCATCGTTTTCAATCTTAATACCTTCTAATGCCATAAACCTGTATTAAGAAAAGCATGTAATTTCCTTAAGACTATATAATATAGAGTAATATAAGAGATAGTTACATTAAAATTTTATAATTATCTAGAGGGAGCAACGATGGAGCTTAATCTAGCTCTAAGACTTGGCTAACAAATGGCTATATCGTATCCAACCAACTAACTAATGATATCAAGTATCAAAAATCGTTAATTAACTTAACTTCTCACTACTATGAGAGGAATTGGCAACATTTTTAAGCATAGATCTCATCATCATAGCTATAAAAGATTTCATAGTCTATCATCACTTTCATGGTCGTGGAATATGGTAATTAGAAGTACTAGTGTTCTTAAAGCCATGACAGCACTTCTATCTATAGTTGGTCTTCTAGCTCTCTCTGTACCAGCCGTGGATGCGCTTACAGGCTCTGATATAACGGTTTCTTTCTTAGTATTATCAGCGGTTCTAATCCCTATTGGTTTTGTGTCATATAGGATAAGAATTGAAGAGGGGCTAAGCTCCATGGAAGCCTTGTTTACCTCGTCTCTAGCATGGATGCTTCTACCAGTAGTCTCCGCAGTACCTCTATCAATTGCTACTGGAATATCATACTTTGATGCTTTCTTTGAGAGTCTCTCTGGCTTCACTGGCACAGGGCTAACAATATTAGTTGGCTTAGATCATATGAAGCCTAGCATATTATTCTGGAGGGCTTTAATGCAGTGGACTGGAGAGATAGGCTTCGTCGTCTTTGCAATAGTATTGTTACCATTCTTCTATAAGCATGGGCTACTAATATATAGTCTGGAGAGACCTATTAAAATAGAGGCTTCATTATATAGGACTGCAAGAAGACTGCTTAAAATATACATAATATTGACAGTTATTGGCATTTTCCTATTATATTATTCAGGTATGAACATTTTTGATGCAATAGTGCATTCTATGACTGGGATATCTACAGGGGGCATGAGTAACTATGATGCAAACTATAATATGATATTCCGGAGAGCGCCCCTTACTGTCGCCCCACTAACAATTATTATGATATTCGGTGCTACAAACTTTCTCTTAATAGATCGATTAATTAGAGGTGAAATTCGCTATGTAGCTAGCAATGAAGAATATAGACTTTACATTGAGCTGATAATATTCTTCTCCCTATTATCGCCGGTGAGCGTCATTATGTCTCAGTCATCTATGAATTTTTCAGAGTCCTTTGCAACAGGGGTTTTTAATGCGATCTCCGCTATAACTACAACTGGATTTAGTGTCGGGTCTGTAGAGGTTTTCCCTCCAGCCACTAAGCTAATCTTAGTCTTTGGTATGTTTATTGGAGGAATGACATTTGCAACTGTTGGAGGGATAAAAGTTCTACGCTTTCTAATATTATTAAAGAAATTTATGACGACATCCATCACACTTGTAACAGGTGGAAAAATTGAAGCTAGAGTAAAGATTGGTGAAAACTTTTTAGACAATGTGGAGGTTGCATCGGCGCTCCTCCTAGTAGTGTTGCACCTTATAGCAATATTTGCTGGTGCATCGATAATAAAGAGCCTTCTACCAGAACGAGATTTCGTAGATGCACTATTTGAGGCTGCTTCAGCATCTAGCTGTGTAGGGCTATCTACTGGAATAACCTCACCATCTTCCCCTATAGGTGTTAAAGCTACATTAATGGCGCTGATGTTTCTGGGTAGACTAGAGTATCTCCCACTACTACTGTTTTTCGGCTACTTATTTGGAAGAAGAGTACTTAAACTATTAAAGTAGATTTAAGTCTAAGAATATAGTGAAATAGGTTGATGGAGACCTGGGATTCAGCATGAAGATACTTATAGCTGGTGGCGGCGACTTAGCGGAAAATATTATTAGGCTTATGGAGCCTAAAAAACACGAGATAATTGTAATAGAGAAGGATGAAGCCAGAAAACAGGAACTTGAATCAAACTATGATATCTTAGTAATAAAAAGAGAAGCGACGGATGTTGATGTATATACCCGTGAAGTTAATATGGGTGAAATAGACGCTGTTCTGGCATTAACTAAGAGTGATGAGATTAATGTACTTATTTTGGCCATAGCTAAGCTACAAGGAGTTCCAATAAAAGTTGGTAGGTTTACTGAGGAGAAAATTAGTGAGCTTGTTAGGGAAATGCAACTAGGTATTCCCATTATACAGCCAAGACTTTTAGCAAGCATTTTTGCGAGCTACATGCTATCCGCAAGATCACCGCTCTGCTTAGGGAAAATTAACAATTTAAACCTCTACCTAATCGGCATATTTGAGGGTGATAGAGCAGCAGGTATGAAAGTCTCTGAGATAGGAATGAATGAAGAAGCTGGTAGAATCATAATGATTCTTGACGAAGTAGGGTTTAGAGTTCCAAGAGAAGAGGAGATCTTAAAGCCTGGTGATATAATTTTTGTTTTGGCGCCAAGCAATGACTTCATAAAATTTATTAAGGGATAGTCATGGTTGATGAAAGTGTGAACGTTATTCAAGAGATTTTAAAGAGACTCGAAATACCCTTTATAGCTATTGTAACTCTCGTAGTTGTACGGTTTATATTGAAGAGACTCCTGGAAACTTTAGTTTCTAGAAGGGTTTTATCATTAGAAGCTAAGGACACAATTATTAGAGTACTTGATATTTTTGTAATAATATCTGCTTTATTTGTACTATTGGCACAGTTTGTGGAAGTGTATCCTGCACTAATTGCTGTAGGAATACTAAGTTTAGTACTCTCAATCGTACTTTTTGATCGAATTAGGGGTTTTATAGAATATATAAGGCTTCGAGCAGATGGTAGAATTCTAAATAAACCATATATGTTCATTCTTAACGGGCTGGAGAAACCCATTTACGGTAGAGTTACCAATATTACTTCGACTCATTGCATAATAGAAGATTTAAATGGAGATGAATATATTATTCCAAACATTATTATGCATAATGCTATTCTAAAACCACATATTCCCTGCCTAGTCTTTGAGCTCCGAGTGAAATTAAAGGAAAGAAA
>JAWAXL010000067.1:0-5761 GCA_038820405.1 Bathyarchaeia archaeon | reverse complement strand
ATATCAGCGTAGGAAGCGTTTACACAATGTTTGTGAACTCCGAATCCGACCATTACGAGGTTCTTCAAGAACCCATTCCCAGAGAAAGCTCCACGTATGAACTATTTAGCGAATGGCCTGAGATAGGGCTAGTGGCTAAAAAGCTCTTCAAAGGTGAAGAACTCAATGAACGGGATGAGGGTTGGTTAAGAGAAGTCTCTGAAGTAACTGGCTGGGAATTAAATGATGTGATCGATGATCTGAAGAATATAAACAGAGATCCTATTGAGAGAGTTGAAAAATATTATAGCCTTTATACAGAGTATCTAGAGAAAGCAAAGAACTATTACGAGCTCAATGACTTTAAACAAGCTGGAGAGAAGCTATATGGCGCTGTACTTGCTCTTATCAAATACTATGCAGCGATCAAAGGTATGGCGCTAGTACATTGGAGCATAGGTAAAATACAGAGGTTCGTAATAAATAACGTAAAGAACGAGCTTAGAGAGTTATTCATAGACCTGCTTGATAATACACATCAGCTCCACGAGCACTTCTATGAGGCGCATTTAGACGAACAAATATTCAAATGGAGGTGGAGTAGGGCGCTGAAGCTGCTGGAAAGAATTCATGACTTGATCAAATTCTCCAATACATTTTAAAATTTGAAGGGACTTATTTTTATTGTTAAGTCTCTCCTTCCTAATTTAGTTGCCGTTATAGCTATTAAGAGCATCGTCATTAATGAGATTGCCACGTGAACTACAACCCTCCACTGCTCCCTAACCTTAACCATCTTAAGGCTAGCTCCTCTTTAAGTCTTGAGAAGATTCTCTCAATAGCTCCTCTCCTCCTATAGATTATTGACCATTCATCGCTTAGAGTAGATTGCATTTTACCCTTTCTCCTTGGGTTTGGCGCTATTACCTTCGATTTTTAATTGAGTCATAACCAGCATCGGCCAAGACATACTTAGGCTTAAAGCCCATCTTAGCAATCTTCTCCATCATTATGGGCAGCATCTTGCTATCATGAACATCCGCTGATGTGACCTCGAAGGCTAAGGGAAGTTCGCTCTCAGTGTCACATACTAAATGTACCTTGTAGCCGAAGATCCATTCTTGCTGAGGTTGATTCCCCACTTAGCATCTGGATCCGATGGCTCTCTACCTTCCTTAGGCCTTGAGTATGCCTTAATTAACGTTGAGTCTATAGCCATTATATCGCCAGATAGAACGCCTGCTCTCCTAAGCGACTTAACAAGCTCTTCAAATATTTCAATGAAAGTGTCCCTACCAAGTCTCTTTATAAATTTGGAGAAAGAATCGTGATGCGGTGGCTTCTTAAATCCGCATTTCCTACACCAATATTCATTCTTCTTTAGAAACTCAGCTAGCTTCCGCTTAGAAGGTATCTGCATTATTTCCTTCAATATTAGCGCCTTAATCATCGCTAGTGGCTGATGTGGTTTCCTGCCCCTCGCTCCTTTCAATGATGGGTATTTTGCCACAATTATGCTCATGGCTGAGGGGAGATCGATAAGATCTAAAAAGTGGAGAGGGAATATTTCAGTTCAGCAGTCTTCATAGCTAAGCGCTCAACAGCGGAGCGTAATTGTAACTTTCAATTGCTCTCTGGGCCTCAATACAGCCCTGATTGGCTAAGTGCTTCAGCAGCTTTGCATGAGCTATCTTAATACCCTTCATTCCGCCGAGCCCTGCTAATGGCGAAGTGTTTCTACCCCAGTCAAAGTCCTTTAAGAGCTCTAGGTATTTTCTAATCTCATCCTCAGATGGAACCTTAACTTCCGAACCCTTCTGACACCAATTAAAGATATCATTTGCTAAATAGTTCAGGGGATAGACCCCTATAGTCTTTAAGATTAGATACTTATTTCGAACCCTCTTATCTTCTGAAAATGCTTCTGGGAACATCCCCAGTATTTAAATAATGTAACATATCTCTTCACAGTAGGCTGTTATGAAGAATATCTCAGAGTATCCAAAACGTTATTCGGACGCTACTCGAATACCTCGACGGTCGTTAGTTTTTCGGCATTATCACCTCTTACCGTAACTATCATTATTCCCATATGATAGAAAACTCAGTATATTCATAATATTTCGCTTTTTTTGTAAAATCTTTCTGAGTTCACTTTCTATTTGTTGGATGCTTTTATTGAATGCATCCTCATCAATCATGTCGAGGTCTCTTCTAGTCTTTAATTCCTCCACTTTTCCTTTTAGCTCTTTTATTCTCTCTTCTATCTCAGTTAATTCTTTTTCATAAAAGCTACGTTGATTAAAAAGTCTGTCCTTGATTTCAGTTATTTTTGTTGATAATTCGTTATCCAGCTTCGTATATGTCTCCTGCCCAATTTTACCGGATTCATAAAATGTTTTTAATCTCTCCTTTAAAGCTTCAAGTTTTTCTAATTCTTGTAGGAGGCTTTGATATTCTGAGAAATCATATTCTTCATAGAAAATCTCTTTTTGATGTTGTTCTCGAGATTTAGTAATGATTATTGGGACAACTATTGCTAGAATAACTCCAGATAATATCGCTAACACAAATCCGTATTGTTGAGTAGAATAACTTGGTATTTGTATGCTTCTGGTAGTGCTTATGACCTCAATCTCTTCTTTAGGGACTACGAAAGTATTAGTACGCACCGCTTCTACGTTCTCTATCCACTCGACCCTCTCCTCCCATACATAGAGTTTCGCACTACACCAAGTGGGGCAAAGCACCTGTACGTACAATGGTTCACTATGACTTATATGATATTCTAGGACTCCTGACCCGCCTGTTTTAGTTGTGCGATAACGCGTTGGCGCACCAAAAAACCTATTAGCCCAGTCAACATCATTTAGAATGTAAACGTTAACAGATGTATCAGCCTCCCAATATACCTTAAGAATTCTCCCAGCATCTATATGATAAGGTCCACTATACCTATAACCCCATACTGGAATTAAGAGATTTTCTCCACGAAAGAGAACTTGTGAACGTTGGACTTGTGTTTGATACCTTACAATTGTTGTCGAGGTTACACCAATCGTTCTAGTGATCGTTATAGGAGCTACCTCCTCATGAATAGTAAATGATGGTTTCTGGAGTATTAAGAACAATGATAAAAATAATATTAATATTAATGGGATCACTATGAGAAAAAACTTCTTTTCCATAATTTACTTCATTATCTACTAGCTTAAAATACCCTAATAAATTTTCCTTTCAATGCTATCAGTTTACATCTGATTAACAGACATATTCATTGTTCATGAGATATTTGGAAGAAAAGAGAAAAGATTGCAAAAGTGTTATAATGTTTGCCTCATAAAATGGTCTTTCAAGAATTAGGCTTTAGAATCGATGAATCATTAATCTGTAGCCAATCAAGTAGTCGAGGACATGTATGAATGGAGGAGGAAAACCTAGTCCAAAGATCTACCGAGAAAGCCTTAACTTGACAGTCCCTCCTCCTCGGTACTGCCAACTTTTACTTATGGTTTTCTCTATTAGGTCTTTGGTCTAGCTTACTCTCTTCTATTTATGCATGTCTTCGATTACTTGATCGACTTTATGTCTAGGCTTTTCAGATTCCATAATTATAGCCCAATTGAGAAAGCGTATACAGCTCTACTGTTTATTACTGGATTAAGCCTTAGAGATATATGTGAGAGGTATCATTTAACATAAAATAAGAGACGACTAAAAGTCGATCTTCATAAACGATAACTAAAACATCAGAATTACTTTCTTCACATTTTATTTTTTGAACATTTACAATTTTTTCATTCATTTTTATCCTGCTCCATTTTATTTCTTAATAAATTAACTTCCTTCTATCCCAATCCATACCCCTGTAGTATCTGAACTATAGCTTCCAGTAGGTGCTGTTGAAGAAATTTGCCATGTAAGAGTGGCTGTAACAGTTTCTCCCGGATTTAAAACGTAACCTTCTTTATCCCAAGATAAATAACCCCAATCCCCTGCAACCCATGCATTATTTGGCTTATTTAAATGCAATGTAAGAGTAGTTGTTCCATTATTTTTAATAATAAAACTATATGTATAAGTTTTTCCTTGTTCTAATGTTCCCCAATTTATAGTTCTTAATATCGTAGTTCCATCTATTTCATAACAAACTAAACTACTTGTTTGAGGTGGAATAACTGTCCAAGTAAATTTAATAGACCATGATACAATAGCAACAGCAATTCCAGCTATAAGCGCAAAAAATAAAATTATTATAATTATAGCTTTAATTAATTTCATTTTCATCCTCCTTTTTAATAAATATATTATGAATATATGAATATTTTTGAATCATAATTTCTCCCGCGATGAAAGATTGCGGGGCGTGACCTTGCATCCCGGTATAAAAAGTTTTCGAGAAAGAACAAGGGCGGTGCCATTTCGGACCATTACTATATCCGCGTGGTGCCAAAATTAATGGCTACCAAAATCGCCTCATTTTGGCTTAATTCCCGGAAAAATCGGCTGGTGCCAAAAATGCCATTAATTTCCAAATATTATATGGTAATGGCCCCCTCAGGTGGTTCGACTTGATAAATCTTTCCCAGCTTCGTAAGTAGGTTTAGATCGATCTCATAGCCACGTCCTAAAGTTTTATCTCTCTTCTTCTTGAAGCCCAGCCTGCTCATGCATCGGCCAATTCTACGGTCTGAGTAACGGTTGTTGAGGCCTTCTACGAGATCCGAGACCGAGACGAAGCTGCATCCAAGCTCCCCATGATCTTTCTGCATTTTCTTCAACAGGTATTCTATGATTTCCGCTTCAAGGCTCGATCTTATCTCCGCGGCTCTGGCATCCTCTAAGTCTTCGAAATACTCTTTCATGGCCTCAGCTGCATCGGGGTTGAACTTCAATGCTACGGCCATCAAGGGGCTGCAGATTTCTTCAACTCTAAAATCCTGGTATTTTGATGTGTATTCGTTTCCAGCAACATCGATGTTATTCATCAGTCTTTGGAATAGCCATCCACCTCTAATCTTTCTAGCCAAATCTTCATCCAACTTCTTCCCCACAGGTTTAAGGTTCCTGATCATGTTTATCACGATCGACCTTTGTTTGATGTCTTCACCCGGCTCCTCAACTGAGGCGAAGGCTTTGAGGCAGAAGGTTTCAAATTTTTCGGGTCTCAGTTTATCGTTTACTCTCTCAACTCTTATTATAATGTTTCCACGACGATAGCCCACCCTGAGAAGGTCTGAGACATCTCTATCTCTAGTCTGGCTTTCATCGATTAAGAGTGTTAAGCTCCCGAGCCGCTCGATGAGCCGAAACAGCGATGGCCCCCTAGCGATGCTCGACAAAACGCTACGATAGCAGAGCATCTTCAAAACTTCTAGAAGCCTGGTTTTACCGGAACCATATGGCCCGCTTATGTAGAGATAGGGCGTAACATTGTTTCGATCGTGGAAATAGCTCCATCCGATAAATGCGGTCAAAACATCATACAGCCTGGGGCCCTCAAGATAAACATACTCTTCAACATATTTCCTGGTCATATCCCACAACGTTTTTGGCTCAATGTTCATAGGCTCCGGTGGATGCGTAACCACTCCATCGAGCCATGGGTCCCTCACGAAAACATCGGGGCCATGAACATATTCTTCAGAAACTTCGATGTGGCCATTTCTGTAGACTGCGAGGCCACGTTCCAGAGGCTCTATCAACACGTCGTCGATTCTAAGGGGCTTCGAGACCCTGAATCTTCTAATCTTCTCTTCAGCTTTTTCTTCTCCGACCTTGC
>JAWAXL010000066.1:0-6249 GCA_038820405.1 Bathyarchaeia archaeon | reverse complement strand
GGAATTCTGAAGGCTACAAGGTTTTCGTTCTTTTTCCGGGCTTCTTTCAGGTGTAACACCATTAAACCACACTCCAAACAGAAAAAAAGGAGTTTATTTCATTTTTCACTTGTCGGATTTTATTGTCTTAAAGAGTTTTCTGGCTTTCTGCAGGTCGCCACCACAAACCTCCAGACATGTGAGTAAAGTCACCCTGTTCTTGTTTCCTCCTTTCTTTTCAAGCGCCAGCCTCTTCAGCTCCTCCATCTCATCATCCACAGCTATTTTCTTCTCCTCAATCATTTTTTCAATTGCTTCGATTATGAATTCTTCTTATCCCAACCGCATAACGTAGTAGAAGAAATAGAGCGGGCGAACTTAGTGGCCTACTACAGACATGAAGACGAAAAACATCATCATAACGGCCTATAAAAGTTCTAGAATACATAGGTATCTGAAACAATAATAGTGTCAGAAGTTAAGTGACACTGAGAGTCCCTGCATCAACCCATTCTGGAGGGGCGCAAAGATATTTTTTATCTGAAGAGATTGTTCCTGCATCTACACAACTTCCTATACCACTTCCACCATAACCTCTATCACGGCTTCTACAGAGCGTGTCTACGTCGCCTTCGTTATTACATTATAAAATGTTACTTCTACTCGAGTTTTTGCTCATTGCGGATAAAAATTAATAAAATATACTTCGAATGCGGTTTCCTCAACTTCATACACTACGTCTCCCTGTTTAAGTATTTTTCAACAACCATTATGGGCATGTAAAGGAGAATTGTTGTTTATTTGGATGGAAAAGGTTATCTATTTAGTCGGGGCCAAGGTCTACAAATACGCGAATTATATTTAGCATTGCTTCACGTAATAGATTTCAATCTGAAATGCTACTATCTATTTTATGTCCGTAAAAGTGGCATGAGTAATGGGGCAATTTAAACAAAAAACTTAAAGGTTTTGGGCTCATAATTATTGCTCAGGAATAGGGCGGGCATTATATGAAAATGAAAATTCATTATGAGGATATGAGTTGGGCTGAAGTTAAGGATGCTGTTAAAATGGAGAGAGTCCCCCTTATCCCTGTGGGTTCAACTGAACAGCATGGCTTACATCTACCTTTAAAAACTGACGTATTTCTGGCTTATAAGATTTGTGAGACTGCTGCTGAGAGGATACCTGAAGAAGCGTTAGTTATGCCGCCAGTTTGTTACGGGTATAACGAGCATCACATGGATTTTCCGGGCACCATTCATATAGGCCATGAAACCCTAATAAGATTTGTAATAGATATAGGTAAAAGTTTAGCACATCATGGCTTCAAGAGGATAATAATTGTTAACGGTCATGGGAGTAACACAGCATTAATGGAGATTGCTGCAAGAAGAATAACGCTTGAAACACAGGCGATATGTGCGTCCTTAACATATATATCACTTGCCCCCGAAGTTTTTCAATTATTGAAAGGCGAAGCAGCTCACGCATGCGATCTAGAGACATCATTAATGCTCTATCTAGATCCTAAAAGCGTTGATATGAGCAAGGCGGTAAGAGACTGGAACATTGAAAAATCAAAGTTTATAAAGTGGGGAGCTGAACCGGGGGCAACGTCATTCGGCGTGGCGGGAGGAAACGTTCAATTCATGGATTGGTGGAGTAGAATTAGTTCAACAGGCGTGTTAGGCGATCCAACGAAGGCAGATAGTGAGAGAGGAAAAAAGATGTTTGAGATATACGTTGACAATCTAGTAGAATTCATTAAGGAGTTCAGGCGGCGTGAAATAAAACCGAGGAAGGATTATCATTAGATCTGAAAAATTAAAATGGTTTCTAAAGTTTCTTCCAGCATACTTTGCTTTGCCACTAAGTTATTTTATCTCCAGTAGCCGATTATATTGGGCGATAACGTGGTATGAATCATATTTAACGTACCCGTTTACGTGATTGAATATGAATCCACAAATTATTAAGAATAGGGAGGAGATAGTTTCGCATGGCAATTGTAAAGGCAGAGAGATTACTGTAGACATAATTGAGCGTGCCATTATGGCCGTGAATGGATACGAACTCACGAAGAAAGCTGTTTACATTAGGGATAACAAATTAATCATTAAAGACCTAGTCTATGACCTCTCAAGGCTGAGGAACATATACGTTATTGGGGCTGGGAAGGCAACATTCTCAATAGCTCAGGCGCTGGATGAGATACTGGGCGAGAACATTAGCAGAGGTCTCATAATAGTTAAGGATGATGAAACAATGAAATTGAGGAACATAGAGGTTGTGAGGGCCTCGCATCCTATGCCCAATGAGGATGGCTTGGAGGGTGCAAGAAGAGTGCTGGAGATAGCGAGGATGGCTAGGGATGGAGATCTAATCTTCTGCTTAATAACTGGCGGCGCCTCAGCGCTTATGCCAATGCCAGCTGGCATTGGCATAAGCTTAGAAGATTCATGCGGAGCCACCATAGAGGAAATTAACTGTGTGAGAAACCACATTGAGCTTTTGAAAGGTGGAAAGCTCCTAAGATATATTCACCCAGGAGCCGAGGTAATTGGGCTCATAATAGTTGACGAGGTTGCAGGGCTACCATGGGGGCCAACTGTCCCAGACACGACGACATTCGCGGACGCAATCAGCGTTCTTAAGAGATATGATTTGTTGGAGAAGACCCCTCCTTCAATAATTAAGCACCTTAGGAGGGGTCTCAAAGACCCTAGCCTAGAGAACCCGAGGCCGGAGGAGTTTAGGGATAGGAGAGTCCATAACATTGTTCTAGCTGATAATAGGATTATGTGTGAGGCTGCTAAGGAAAGAGCTGAGGAGCTGGGCTTGAAATCGCTTATTTTAACGACTGTTCTTGAGGGGGAGAGCCGAGATGCTGGGATTGTTTTGGCAAGCATTGCGAAAGAGGTTGAGAGGAGAGGGCAGCCCATAAGCCCGCCATGCGCGCTTATAGCTGGAGGTGAAACAACAGTTACTCTATCCGGTGAATGTGGGAAGGGCGGCCCTAGCCAGGAGCTCGTCGTGGCCGCTGCCCTAAAGATTGCTGGGAGCAAGCTTATCACTGTAGCGTCGATTGATACTGATGGCACGGACGGGCCTACGGATGCTGCTGGAGGGATAGTTGATGGCTATACGCTTGAGAGGGCTAGGCGGGAAGGCATTGATTTATTCGAGTGCTTGAAAAGACATAATTGCTATGAGGCTCTCAAGGCCCTTGGGGACGCTATAATCACTAAACAAACAGGGACAAACGTCATGGATCTAAATGTTCTGGTGATCGCCGAGTAATTTATATTTAACTACTTTTTTATATTAAAGCTCTCCCATTAATCTCTAGTACGAGGTGTTTCTTGTGGAGAAAGATTTCTTGATAAGGGATGTTAGGGCGAGGGAAGTGCTTGATTGTCGTGGGCAGCCGACTGTTAAGGTTGAGGTTATAACTGAGGGGGGTTTCTGGGGGGCCGCTATTGTACCGAGCGGTAGGTCGAAGGGGAGCTATGAGGCGCTTGAGCTCAGGGATGGAGAGAAGAGGTATCATGGAATGGGGGTTCTGAAGGCTGTTAGAAATGTGATGGAGGTTCTGGCACCAGCCCTTAAAGGGAAGGATGTTAGGAGACAACGTGAAATCGATATGCTCATGATTGAGATGGATGGAACCGAGAATAAGTCAAGGATTGGCGCCAACGCGATTGTTGGAGTTTCACTTGCCGTCGCGAAGGCTGCTGCCAACGCTCTTGGGATTCCGCTTTACCGCTATATTGGAGGTGTGAATGCGCATCTATTGCCAATTCCCATACTAGACCTTATTGAGGGAGGGAAGCTCGCTGCCACAGACCTGGACTTCCAAGAACACCAGGCAATACCCGTTAGAGCCAAAACCTTCTCGGATGCCATAAGAATGGGCCTTGAAGTATATCAGATTCTCGGCGGAATCCTCTCAAAGAAATACGGTAAATATTCTCTGAACGTGGGCGTGGAGGGCGGGTATACTCCCCCGGGCTTGAGGGATCCCAGAGAGGCCTTTGACGCTATCCTAAAGGCTATAGAGGAGGGGGGCTACTCGAATGAGTTTGTTTTGGGCTTGGACTGTGCCGCCACGCATATCTTCAATCATAAGACTGAAAGATACTCCTTAATGGGGAGAGAGCTGAGTAGAGAGGAGCTTATTGACTTTTATGAGGAGCTCGTCTCAGCCTACCCCTTAAGGTCTATCGAGGATCCATTCCACGAAGAGGACTTTGAAGGATACGCAGTGCTGACAGAAACCCTAAATATACAGATTGTTGGCGATGATCTATTTGCAACAAATCTTAAGAGGTTGAGGAAGGGCATAGAGATGAGAGCGGCCAACGCAATTTTGCTTAAGGTTAATCAGGCTGGAACCCTCACTGAGGCCCTTGACGTAACTGATTTAGCCCTTAGAAGCGGATATAATATTGTTGTTTCAGAGCGCTCAGGGCAGTCAGAGGATACTTGGCTTGCAGATCTAGTCGTGGGGATTAACGCTGGTCAAATCAAGACTGGTGTTACAAGAGGTGAGAGAACAGCCCAATATAATAGGCTACTATGTATAGAGGAGGAGCTAGGCAGCAGCGCAAGGTATGCAGGCAACTATTTTAAGCAGCTGCTTCTGGCAAAATAATATTGGGCTGCTTGCCAAATAGTGGAGGTGCCCCCATGGCTGGGAGCGGATCACTACCAGCAGTCTTATGTGCAGATCACTTCTATATGAGCGAGGAGGCGATGCGAATCTTAAAGTCTGCTGGAGAGATCATGTGGGTCAAATGCAAAAATGAGGAGGAGATGATTAGTAAGGCTGAGAGTCTTAAACCCAAGGTGATAATATCGGAATACTTCAGGATCACGGGTAGAATTATGGATGCGGCAATGCCGAATCTCAGGGGGATAATAGCCTTCGGGGTTGGATACGATCATATTGACGTGAACGCAGCCTCTGAGAGAGGCATATACGTCGCTAATGCTGCAGGTGCGAACGCTGAATCCGTAGCCGAACATACATTCGCACTCATACTGTGCCTAGCGAGGAAGATACATAGTCTGAACAATTTTATTAGATCCGGTAAATGGATTAGGCAGGAGGAAACAGGGATTCCTGAGCAATTTGTTCCCCGCGACCTTCAAGGTAAGATAATTGGGATAATTGGACTCGGCGCTATAGGCCGTAGGGTCGCTAGGATAGCTAAGGGCTTCGGCATGAAGGTTCTTGGTTATGACCCATATATTACGCCAGAAATAGCTAGGGAAATAGGCGTCGATCTTATTGACCTCGAAACCCTCCTCAGAGAGTCCGATATCATCACATTACATGTCCCCTTAACCAATGAGACTAGAGGCATGATTGGCTATAGAGAACTATGCTTAATGAAGCCAACAGCTTACCTAATTAACACGTCTAGGGGGCCTGTGTTGGATGAGGTGGCGCTTGTAAAAGCTCTGGAGGAAGGGAGGATAGCCGGAGCTGGTCTTGACGTATTCTCTAAGGAGCCTGTTAGCCTAGAAAGTCCTCTCCTCAAATTCGATAATGTTATTGTGACACCGCACTGCGCTGGTGGCTCCAAGGAAGCACTTGATATGACGGCGCTGGTGGTAAGCGAGGAAGCCGTCAGAATTCTAAAGGACCAGGTTCCCAGAAATCTGGTCAATAGGGCCAAGCTCGTTGAAAAGGGATTTTTGAGGCAGTGATCCTTCCTATATGAATTGGTGTGGTGTCTCAATAATATTATCGAATTCTGATCATCAGTAACAACATTCGGATAACATCCATGAAAAAGGGGCCGAAGACATAATGTTGCAGTGATGATCAGAAAAAGTTAGAGGAAAAGGATTCGGTTAAAAAAATTAAGATTTTAGATTAAATATGTTAAACTGTTCTATATTCTGGGATAGCCTCTACTCCTACTCCACGCTGCTGAGGAGGATTGCCACGTCCTCTGATCCGAGCAGTGGGAAGGCTTCCATCTCCCCCATTAAAGCGCTTCTCTTCCTAAGTATGCCGACCCCATAGCCTCTATTAAAGAGGTATTTTAGCACCTCTGCTTTCACCTCCACATTGTCTACTCTCCCACGATACTTTTCTCTAGGAAAAGCTGGATGAATTGTTTGAGCGAAATCTCTCACTAGCGTTCTTGGGCTAAGTATTGATAGGGTTCGCCGCATGCCGAAGTTTATGTCGAAGCATCTATAGGCTGGAAATACCATCTTTAAATCATTGCTGATAAAGATATATATGCTTCT
>JAWAXL010000065.1:0-7106 GCA_038820405.1 Bathyarchaeia archaeon | reverse complement strand
CACGCGCCCCCAAATGCACTGGGATGTCATCGCAACAATCACGCCGCTTTTAATCGCCCTCTCGATTGCGGGGAAGCACTCCCTGCGAACATGCCCCAGACCCGTACCCTCAAGAACTATGCCCCTATACCCCTCAGAGACATACCAATCAATGACGTCAGGCCTCAGACCTGGATAATATTTTATTAGAGCGGTTCTCTCATCAAACCTTGGTTTTAAAATGAGCTCGCGATTAGGATCCCTTGAACGATACTCGTCTGTTAGCATAATAATCTCATTTCCAACTATTCTAGCTAGCGGACTAGCATTTATTGTCTTAAAAGCATCCCTCCTACTAGTGTGGCATTTCCTCACCCTCGCCCCCCTATGTAGGACTATCGATTCGTCAGATGGTGTTTCGTGCATTGCCACCGAGACTTCTGCGAAGGGCGCTCTTGAGGCTGCTAGAACAGCACCTATTAGATTTAGGGCTGCATCCGAACTCGGTCTATCACTAGATCTCTGCGCCCCAACAAGGATTACTGGAACAGGCAGGTTCTGGAGGGCGAAGCTCAGTGCGGCTGCTGAGTATCCCATTGTATCCGTCCCGTGTGTTATAACAACTCCATGAACACCACTCTTAATATGTCTCGCGGCTGCCTCAGCCATCCCAGACCAATGCCTCGGCACCATATCCTCGCTAAAAATGTTAAAGAGTATTTCCGTTTCAATAATGGCTATATCGGCTAGCTCCGGAACAATACTATAGAGGTCACTTGCCGACATAACTGGCCTAACGGCCCCAGTCCTATAGTCAACGCGGCTAGCTATCGTCCCACCAGTACTTATTATTGAAACTTTTGGTAATCCCGGCTTTTGTTCTGGCGGCGGTGGGGGGATAAATGCTGGTTTCGCCTCAGAACCAAGCCGAATAATCTTTGTGGAGGGTGTAACCTCAACCCCTACATTATACCCAGATTTAATTTTTATTGCAATATGTCTATCATCACTGTACTCTGACCTTGGAATTAAGATCCCTTCAAGAATAAGATCATCTTTAATTATGCGTATTAGGTCGCCTATCTCAGCCCCAGCGTCAAGCAGTGTCCTCAAGGCCATTCCCTTATATCCTGGCAGTCGCTCACTCATCCTACCCACCTCACTATAGTAGATTTTTATGGATATAGATAATAGGGGGATTGCTCACTAGCGCATATCATGAGACTACTTTTTCCTGAGTCAAGGGCTGCTATAATACGCGCCAGTTTACTAAGATAGTTACGCTACTTTTGGATAATCTTATATACTTTGTCTCCTTCCCTAACCCTCTGATTAACCTTTAATCCAATACTCTGTCCACTATACGCAATGTTAACGTTTTTATGCTCTATCTGCATTGACTCAACATTCTGCTCGAAGTTTGTAGTGGCCCCCCTTATGAAAATCCTGTCCCCAACGGACAATGTATCGATCAAACTGACCACAGCAACGCCTATCCTACTATAATAATGGGTTACTCTACCAACCTCCCTCAATTCTTTTTCAGACATATGCACTCCACCAACAAAATTATGGGATTAATAATTATTTAAATCCAAGGTATTAAAGGGGGGATAAGAGGGTTCATACAATGATCTCTTTAATCTCCTCTAAACTCATTCCTAACTCCTTAGCCCTCTTAATTAGCTCCATAATTTCAGCTTTAATTTTCTTTTTTTCCTCCTCCTTAGACAAATAAATTGTGAGCGTCTCTAGAGGCCTTATCTCCATTAACTCAAGAGTTGCTGAAAGCGGTATAAATTCGCCCCGGGGGCCACTTTCATAATTTATTATAAGTCTAGTGGGCTTATCTGAGACATTACGCTTATTAACCTCTTCAACAAGCCTAGAGGCAAAATCAACCCAAACCTTCTTATTCTCCTCCCTAACATCTGCTGGAAGTTCCTTCGTGTAGAAGATCGAATAAAACCATCTCTTAGCTCTAAATAACGCGCCCCTGCTTGTAGGCGTAATTCTAAACCTCTGAGTAGGCATATTATTACCCAAAAATATACTTATATATACAAAATATAAGCGTATCGAACAAACTTTCATTAAAAGCCAAAATCAGCCCTATTAATAATGACTTCATGAAGGATGAAGGTTAGACTAGCTACCGACGCAAGCTTTCTATAGAGAAAGAAAGTATAGGAAGGAGGCTAGATCCCTTAATATAGCCTTTAATTTAAGATTATGAAAACCTTTAAAAATAATTTCTTATTATGCGTTTATCAATACTTTTTGAAGGTCTTCAAGTATATCCTCCAATTTTGGCACATCAAAGAATTTACTTTTAGTCAATTCATTAGCTGCAGCCATATATATTTGGCTTATTAATGTCTTTAATCTTATATCAAGTTTTGGTGGTGGGATCTTCACCAATATTCTCCAGTTTTCTACTCCATGCCCCCACGCCTTTTTCTTTGCTTCCTCAACCTCCTTCGCCCACCCCGTCCGCCTATAATATATTCTAACAACCTCCTTACTCACGTGAAGCCCCTTATAGGTGAATCTACACTCATCTAATGTGCCTACTACGTCGACCACCATAAGTTGTCTCATTGGATCAAATGCCAACTCTATCTTCCCATCTTCATTTACAAGACCAGCACCTTCCGCTACCTCAGTTATTATTTCATTAACCTTTAGGAGTGTTGCTTTGATTTCCTCAACCTCCTCATCAGTTAGACCGGCTATCTCCTTAGCCTCCCTCCAAGTAATATATCTATCACTTTCCTCAAGTTTAGTACTCACATCAAAAATTGGCTTTGGTAGCCTCTCCCCAGGCTTAGGCATGTGATCTAAGCCCAATTCCTCTAGAGATATAAGCCCCTGCTCAAGTCTCTTAAAGACCGATGAGCCTTCAGACAAACCGTTCCTATAAATTATTTCTAAGGGTAAAAGATAATTCTTCAAATTTGGAGTAAAGATGCTATAATCATACTTCAGCTTTCCACCCTCTACATAAGCTCTCGGCCTATAAACATTCACAAGGTTTATTTCCATGATGTTTGAGGGCTCTTTAAGCTCATCAAAGCGTATAACTTTTCCATGGGAGTCTACTAGCCCTCGGTAGTGAGTTTTCACCCCCTTCTCCTCAAGTCTCTCAAAACAGTAGGCCCCCATGAGACAAAGAGCTGCACCTTTACCTTTTATATGATCTGGCATTTCACCCCAATCAAAAACGGAGTATCGATCTGAAAAAATAAACCTAGCCACACCCATACTATCAGCGGTTGGTCTTCTAATAACCTCTAAATCCTTAACACTGCCCAAATGCTTTCACTAATGCAATAATCTTGCATCATAAGATATTTAAAGTTAAATATTCTAGTCTAAAAAGATCAATCCCCTTTAGAAAAGAGAAAGGTGGTATTTTGATACGTTTTTCGTAATTATTTGCCGATTTGAGTAAAATATATATATTACGTGAATTTAATTCTTATTACTTAACGTGGCAGGTTTAAATGACTAGACGTTTGGGTGAGAATTGGGAGGTAGTACACGAGGTACGGACAATATTAAGAGAACTCCATGAAGGGATTGCCATGGATCCATTAAACATATTGAAGAATAGAATGGACAGCGAGAATTATAAGAAATTATGTGCCATACAGAATCCCAAAGTTCATCAGTTTATCGCTGAGGCAGCCGAACTCTGTAACCCAAGAGATATATTTATATGTAGTGACACGTCGGATGAAATAGCTTTCATTAAGCACATGGCGATTGCAAGTGGTGAGGAGTGCGCTGCTCTGGAGATTCCAGGCCACACCTTCCATTTCGATGGAATATATGACCAAGCGAGGGATAGGGAGGTCACAAAGTTACTTGTGCCGAGGGGTGATAGGTTAAGCCCAGCACTTAAACAGATTGATAGGGATGAGGGTTTGAGGGAGATTTTTAGCCTACTTAAGGACTCTATGGTTGATCGGACAATGATCGTGTGCTTTTTGACACTTGGGCCTCCAAATTCAATTTTCACTATTCCATGCATGGAGTGTACTGATTCGTGGTATGTAGCGCATGCGGTGAGTTTATTATATAGAAAAGGGTACGAAACATTCCTTAATATGAAGCCAGACATGGAGTTCTTTAAGACCCTCCATTCATGCGGAAAAGTTGACGAACGCAAAATAAGCATTGAGTACGAGAAGAAGCGTATTTACATTGACTATGTGACAAACACAGTTTACAGCGTTAACACACAATATGCTGGTAACTCCATTGGCTTTAAGAAGCATGCCCTAAGGCTAGCCATTAGGAAAGCTCATAGGGAGGGCTGGCTTGCGGAGCACTTCATGATAATGGGGGTTCATGGTCCTGGGGGAAGAAAAACATACGTGGCGGGAGCCTTCCCAAGCGGTTGTGGAAAAACTTCTACAGCCATGCTTCCAGGAGAAACTATACTCGCCGATGACATAGCCTATCTACGCAATATCAATGGAGTATGCAGAGCTGTAAATTCAGAGGCTGGAATATTTGGGATTATAAAGAACATTAACCCGAGAGACCAGCCACTACTCTATCAAGTTCTAACAAGCCCTAATGAAATAATCTTCACAAACGTTTTAGTTAATAACGCAAAGCCATGGTGGATTGGAATGGGATGTAATTTACCGAATGAAGGCGTAAACTTCTCTGGTAAGTGGCGGAAGGGTAAAAGGGGACCGAATGGGAAGGAGATTCCACCTGTCAGCGAAAATGCCCGCTATGTGATATCCCTTAAGGCGCTTCCAAACTGTGACCCAGAGCTAGACAACCCATTGGGAGTTGAGCTAGGAGCCATTATATATGGTGGCCGTGACTATAGGGCGTATGTGCCAATACAGCAAGGGTATAGCTGGGAGCATGGAATAATAACTTATGGAGCATCCCTAGAGACCGAGACTACCTTTGCCATAACGGAGCAGGGCAAATATGAGATCAATATAATGGCTAATCAAGATTTCATCTCAATCCCTCTTGGGCAATATACTATGAATTATCTGGAGTTTGGTAGAAAGCTTAAGAGGCAGCCGCTGGTATTCGGGGCCAACTACTTCCTCCGCGACCTTAAGACAGGAAATTTCCTAAACAGTCCTCTTGACAAACATGTTTGGATAAAGTGGGTGGAGCTACGAGTGCATGGAGATGTAGGTGCGATAAAGACGCCTACAGGTTTAATTCCAAAATATGATGACTTGGCAAGACTTTTTAGACAAGTTCTAAACAAAGAATACACTATGGAGGATTATAGAAGACAATTTACTATAAGGGTTCCAGAGAACCTAAATAAGATAAAGCGTGTAAGAGAGTTTTGGTCAACTCAAGTAGATGACACTCCAGACGAAGTCTTTCAGACACTGGATGAGCAAATAGAACGCCTAATCAAGGCGAGGGAACGCTACGGTGATTACATACAGCCAGATAAATTTGAGGAAATATAAATACGTGATTCACGCCCTAAAACGCTTAAATATTAAATATCGAAGTTTAAATAATATTAAGTTTAGGGGATTAAGAATTGAGTAAGGTTATTTTTTACTTCTCCTTAATGAAGTTTTAAGTAGAAATGGGCTTAAGATTAAATTGAGTGATTTTGAAAAAAATCAACTTTATGGGGAGCTTCTAAATCATTTTGGATTAATTGGCGGATTAAATATTTGTGAGGCCCTTGAAAGATCCTGGCAAGACCCTTATATGAAGAGTAAAATTGAGGACTTCATTTTAACATGGCTTAGAAGAAAAGTAAAGAAGGTAAGAGGTGAATACAGAGCCGGAGTATTTTAGCTTCTTTAGATAATCTAGAATATTTAAATGAAGATTATTTCTCTAAAAAGACAAAAATTAATTTATATAATCAAACAGACAATCACTTTTTAATTCATGTTACAATGATATAACAAAATTATAATAATTCGAGGGAGACTCCTTGAGAAAAGGGGGATCCACAAAGTGTAATAAAATAGACTTAGAGAAAATGAAAAAATTAGAGGAGAATGTTTTGGAGGATTTTAGAATTCTAGTGAATAATTTAATCCCAGTAAATCCAGACCAAGCTAAGTGGATCTGTAGCGAGATTGAGAGATTAAGTAAAGATTACCCATATTTAAGAAACGAGCTTATATATAAAGATTTCAGACATGACAAACCTTAAAAATAAATTCTCTTTTCATTCTTTCACTCAAAAATAGGAGAAGAAAAAGGTATAGAATGGGAAAGGATAGCTGAAGCAGAGTAAATATAGCAAGTAGAGTTTAAAAATCCATAAAAATATTTTCACAAAAACTTTTATTACTAAAACAATAGTTTTCTTGGGAAGTCGTATGAGTTATATTGAGGTTAAAGGGCAGAGAGAGTTTTTCTGCAGGCTTCCCTATGACTCAGATCTCCTATTAACATTAAAGGAACTGGCAAGAAAACTTAATGTGAGGACTGGAATATTTATATTATTGGGGGCACTGAAGACCGCAACTCTATTATATTATGTGCAAAATGAAAAAAGATATAAAAAAATAACATTTGACTTTCCCCTCGAAATAGCTTCCGGCATTGGGAATATTGCCGTAATAAATGATGACCTAATTATACATGCTCACGTCGTGCTCGCAGATAAGGAAGGGAAGTGCTATGGCGGCCATCTAACTGAGGGATCAAAGATATTTTCATGCGAAGTATATCTAAGAGAGATAACGCCAACAATATATAGGAAGTATGATCCCATTACAGGTCTTAACCTCTTCCACATATAATTCTAGCCCACCCATGTATGTTTAAGAGGAAGAAATCTAGCTGGCGTCTCATTTACTATAACCATGTATATCCGTTGCCTTAGTCTCCCTCATAATTAGGGAGATTTTACTCATCATCCTATTGGGATCTTCGAGAAGCGGGCAGCCAATTATAACGGGGCTGCCGTCTTTAAACTGCCTGCCAATCTCCTCGCTTACCAAAGCTGCGCAGTCAGCAGCTATAATTATTTTATCCTGCATCAGGAATGGCGCCTGTGGATGAACTAAAAGAATTTTAACTGGCCACTGGAAGGGCATCTACATAATCACCTCTTTCCAATAAATCTTCTCAGCTCCTCAGCTCTAGCCTTACTG
>JAWAXL010000064.1:0-7253 GCA_038820405.1 Bathyarchaeia archaeon | reverse complement strand
TGTTCTGTTCATCATAAATCCGCAACTCTTTTTATGCTTGTTCTCTTGGGAGGATAGCGTATATTACTGTCTTGTTTGGTTTAATGGCTATTGGTTGGTTAGCCGGGGCCAAGTATAGTTATTTACTTAATGATGACCCGAGATTCGATGGGGTGAAGGATCTATCCGATATCCACCCACATAAGTTGGTTGAGATAAGGGAGTTCTTCGAGGTTTACAAGAGGCTTGAGCCCAGAAAATGGGTTAAATTCAAATCATGGGGAAACGCTGAGGAAGCGAAAAAACTAATAAACTACGCAATAAACCTCTACAGAAAGAACATTTGAGCTAAGATAAATTTTCTTCCCAAAATCTTAAGATTTATTGATGTGGCAACAGATTCAACCCCTGAAAGCAATCATCATCTAAAGCCTTAAAAAGATAAAATAATTTTTCCTCACTTAAGATGTATAAAAGCAACATTTACCGAAATTCTTAAATGGTTCTTCTCTCCCTATTAGAAATGAGGGGTTTGAATGATTTCGGCTTGGGAATGGGTTATTATTATTCTTGCAGTGATAGTTCTATTGCTTTGGGGGCCTTCAAAGATACCTGAGCTTGCTAGAGGTTTAGGTAGAGCTAAGGCTGAATTCGAAAAAGCCTCAAGAGAATATCTCTATGAGTCTTCAAAGTCTACGGTTAAAGAGGAGAAGGAAAGTTCGACTGAAAGCGATGAGACAATAATATTAATAGCTAAAGTGCTTGGCTTAAGCACCGAAGGAAAAAGTAAGGAGCAAATACTCCAAGAAATACTTGTTAACATTACTGCTAAGAAGCAAGAAAAGTGAGAAGAAAATTTTCCAGAACTCTCTCTGTTCTCTGTGTGAATATATATGCTTAGAAAAGAGAATTATATGACTTTTTGGGAACATACGCAGGAGCTTATTTGGAGACTCAAAATAGTATTTTATACGCTTATTATATCAACAATCGCGGTAATGATTTTACCAGCAAACTTATCCTTTATTAATAATCCATCCAGCCCCTACGAGCCATTAGTTGCCACAGTTCTGCGAATAGTGAGAGAAAAAGCGTTACCTCCCGGCGTGAAGTTAATAGGGTTAGAATTTATATCCCCAATAGAGCTATATTTAGTTTCATCACTAGTTTTAGGTTTCATAATCACGTTACCAGTATTTACTTATGAAATACTGAAATTTATTGAGCCAGCTCTTTACCCGCATGAGAGAAGAGCTATGTATTCCTTCTTAGCTTACTTTATTGCGCTCTTTACATCAGGTCTAATTTTCGGCTATTATCTTTTAGTTCCTTTTGGCTTCGCCGCCCTTATACCATTCTTTCAGATAGTTGGGGCGGAATTATACATTTCAGTTACTGATTTCTATTGCTTTGTTTTTCTTCTTACTACTATGTGTGGGCTTGCATTTACATTTCCAGTTTTTTTAATCTTGCTAATAAAACTCGGGATTATTAGAACGGACATGCTTACACGAAGCAGAAGATACCTGTACTTTCTTCTTTTAGTGGCAGTATTCGCCATAACTCCAGGAGAAGGTGGTCTGGCAAACCTATTACTTTTTACCATTTTATCTATGCTGTTAGAACTAGGCATATTAGTGGCGAAACGTAGCGAGCGTAAAAAAGAAGAAAATACGTCATTACCACATTTCGTGAAAAGAAAATGTAAATTCTGTAATAAAAGTATTCCTCAGGGCGTCATATTTTGTCCAAGATGTAAAAAAGCCCAAAAGTAAAATCCCCAGAAAATTCATTATATAATCGTTTTTTCAGTCCTTTTATCAAACAAATGGATTTTATTCGGCTTAAATTCAAGCCAAACTTTATCCCCAATATTGACTTCAATTTCTACGGGAGATTTTACTTTTAATATTTTGTCTCCAACTTTTACGTCAACTATTATCTCGTTTCCCATGGGTTCAGTCACATAGATTTCTCCTTCAATCAACCCCTTTGCACTACTGCATTTCTTCTCTATTACAATATCTTCCGGCCTAATGCCCAATATAATCTCTGAAGAAGTTATTTTTTCTTTGACTAGTTTTCCTATTTCGTCTGGAAGCATAAAAGTAAATTCTCCTGAGTCTATTAACACTGAATTATTATTCTCTCTTATCGTGCAGTCTATGAAATTCATAGGTGGACTGCCAATAAAACCTGCAACAAAAAAATTGCTCGGATAGTTGTATACTTCGTACGCTGTGCCGATTTGCTGTAGTACGCCAAGGTTCATTATAGCTATTCTATCGGCCATACTCATAGCTTCTACTTGATCATGTGTAACATATATAGTAGTAACGCCAAGTTCCTTTTGCAGTCTCTTTAATTCAGCTCGCATATAAACTCTAAGCTTTGCGTCTAAGTTACTTAATGGTTCATCCATAAGGAAAACTTGCGGATTTCTCACTATAGCTCTGCCCAACGCTACTCTTTGTCTCTCTCCACCACTCAGCTGCCTAGGTTTTCTATTTAATAGATGACTTATTTTGAGTAGATCTGCTACTTCTTTAACTTTCTTTTCTACTTCATTTTTAGGGATTTTTCTTATCCTTAGTGGAAACGCTATGTTGTCGAAGACGCTCATATGCGGATACAAAGCATAACTTTGGAAAACCATAGCGACATCTCTATCCTTTGGCGGGAGATCATTCACTAGCCTATCACCTATATAGATTTCGCCCTCATCTGGATCCTCTAATCCAGCTATACACCTTAAAGTAGTGGTTTTTCCACACCCGGAGGGTCCAAGAAGAACCATAAACTCCTTATCCGCAATCTCAAGATTTAAATTGTTCACAGCTATAACGTTACCAAAACGTTTAGTCAAATTCTTGATTAAAACTTTTGCCATATCTTCAACACCGCATATACCAAGGAATAGAAAAATGAGCGTTTATTTAAGTCTTTTTGTTAATCAATTCCTTTAATAAAAATTCTCAAATTTATTTAAGGATTTAAAGTGTTTTGAAGCAAAAGCAAATGAGCTTCTAGTGGGTGTCGTTAATAAAATTGAACTGTAAAATTTTAGGGAAGAAAGTAAATCTATAAGAAATTTTGGTTTTATGGGAAACCATTATAATGAACCATGGTGAAATAATATTATAATAGTGAGGCGCCAACCAATTGGGTTATCTCCAAAAATAGGATCTCTGTCATTATAAGTAATTAAGTAATTTGACTGGTGGTGGGTGATCATTATTAGCCATTTTCCCTTTTAAAAGGGACCTTGCAGCCTTCACATAATAAACCTCATCAAAAACCAAAACCAGTTTTCATAATATCTTTTGTCGTTTTCTGGACCTGGAGAACCAATAATTAATAGCCGAATAGCGGAAAACACAAAAAGCACCGAAAATAGAGAGACAAAATTGATATTTAAAGATTTAAGATTTACACGTCTGATCTTTCCAATAATTTCGATATTTAATTAACGTCTTTCTGATAATTTCTCCTAAAAGAAATGTCATTTTTAGTAAAATAATAGGAACTCCCTAAACATAATATTGTCATGTTCATAATTTAACAAACTCTTAAAATAACATTTTCCCCATTTAGAAGAAAGAAAATGGAGAGTTGAAAAATAGTGTAAAAACTTTTAAAAACAACAGATAAATTTCGAATTATCCCTTTATGGCTCCTTGGGTTAATCCTCGTACAAGCATTTTTCTGAAAAGCGCGAAAAATATTATTAATGGAATTAAACCAAGAAGCGATCCGGCTGCTAATATTCCGTAACGGAAACCTCCATAATAAGTAGCTCCTAATCCAGTGAGAGCTGCGGTAAATGTGAAATTTCTTGGACTACTTATTAAAATAACGGCTAATAAGAATTCATTCCATGTTATAAGAAAGGATATCAGCGACATAGTAACTAAAGCTGGTGTGGCTAGTGGTAGGGTTATCTTTATAAATGAGCGAAATGCAGAGCATCCATCTATCATTGCTGCCTCCTCTAGTTCTCTAGGTATTGTATCGAAGTAACGTTGAGCAAACCATACATTAAGTGGTATAGGTGTAGTAGCACCGATCAATATTAGGCACATTAGTGTATTTATCAGTCTAAGGCTTCTAAAGAGGATAAATAGGGGAATAAAAGCGGTGACAAGGGGAGTTGCAAAGACTACAAATAAGAAGTTTTGAAGGAGTTTCTTTCCATAAAAGTTAAACCTGGAGAATGCATAAGCTGCTAAAGAAGAGATGGGAACATTGATTATCATTGCTCCTAATGCCGTAATTAAACTATTTACATATGAATAACCAGCGAACCTTATCACCTCATCAAAATTAGAAAGAGTAAAATATTCGGGTCTTAAGCTGGTTATAAAAGTTCTCCCGGTGAAGGCTGTTAAGGTTAATTGTATAAAAGGAAATACTGTGAAAGCTGTCCAAATGAAGAGGAGAACATACGTTACAATGTCGGCAGCTCTCTCCTTCATACTCCATTACCTCAAAAGGATTTTAATGTAGACGGCGGTGAGAATAACGTTGATAATCATAACGGAGACTCCTATGGCTGATGCGTATCCTAATTGTCCCCACTCAAAAGCCCACCTATACATATAGAATGTTGGAACAGTTGTAGAGTCGAGTGGACCACCATAGGTAATAACATAGATTACACCAAAATAATTGAATGTAGCCACAGTTGTTATTATTAAGCTCAATGCTATAAAGGGCTTCATTAAAGGCAGGGTTACAAAGCGAAAACGTTGCCATAAGGACGCTCCATCTACATAAGCTGCGTCATATAGTTCTTCCGGTATACTTTGAAGTCCTGATGAGTGCATCGCCATAACGATACAGGAGCTTTTCCATACGTTTGCAAGAGTTACAATCCATATTGCCAAATCCGTGCTCATTAACCAATTTACAGGTTGAAAACCAAAATATTTAAGTAAATCATTTATTGCGCCATGGAAGTCAAAGAGAATAAGAAACATGTATCCTAGAATCAAATCGCTAATTAGCCAAGGAATCAGAAAAAGTGCTCTTAAAAATTCCTTACCCTTAACTTTCCTATTTAACAGAAGAGAAAGGAGAAAGCCAAATCCATTCTGACCAGCAACTGAGCCGCCTACAAATATCGCGGCTGGTTTAAATGTATTAATGAATTTTCGATCACGAAAGAGTCTTTCAAAATTAGAAAGACCGACAAAAGTGTATCTTAAGTTTAGGGATACGTCAAAGAAAGAAAGAGCAATCAAAAATACGATGGGATAAATTATAATTATTCCTATGAAAGCATAAACTGGAAATATATAAAAATATGGGAAGTAACGAGATAAATTAAGCTTAAGCTTTACCATCCTAGTATTTCAGCCACCTCTTTAGCCGCATCTTTGATGGCTTCATCAGGCTTCTTTCTCTCTAAGATAACACTCCATTGGGCATCATCAATAGCTTTAGACACCCTTTCCCACTCTGTTATCTCTGGTCTAATATAGACGTTCTTAAAGTATGAAAGATAGTCGTCCATAAATGGATCCTTACTTTTCTCTACTACGATATCAAAAGCATCACGTCTAGTTGGAAGATAACCTAGTTCAGCAAATACTTTTCCAACAACGCTTTCATCTACTAAAATGCGTATATATTCCCATATCAAATCTTTAGGCATCTTAGCATTTTTAGGTATAACTGCAACCCATCCCCCAGGGATTCCAGCATGAACCCGCCCCCCTCTTGGAGGAGGCCACGGTGCCGCTCCGAAATATTTCTCCCAGTCTTCATATTTGTATCCGCGAGCCAACGCTTGACCTGACATCCATGTCCCAGCGAAGAGAGCGGAGATCTTTTTCTCAAAGAATTTATCGTATGAGGCGGAGAACCCTGGAATATCGATGAACTCTATCCCTGCTTTTTTCATTTCAAGTATGTACTCCATACTTCTTACGCCATATTCGTCGTCAAAGATAGGATATAGTTTTCCATCCTTAATTTCAAAGAGCCCCCAACCAGGCGACTTTAACCTATCTTCAGGACATATAGAACAGTAGATGCACATAAATGGGTATATAGCGGCCCCGACCCATGTAGCTATCTGCGGCTTCCCTTCGGCTTTAAGCCGTTTAGCTTTATCTATTATATCTTCGAGAGTGCTTGGGAAGCCTTCAGGGAAGAATTCCTTCCAATACCACCAAACTCTTGCATCAGTATTTAACCAAATCCCATAAACATGCCCATCCCAAATCATACCTTCCTTAAAGGTTGGAATCCAATTCTCCCAATCCGGCCATTCAGCAATATACTCATCAAGTGGTTCAAGATAACCAAGTTCGACAAACTTCGGGATCCAAATACAGTCGATCATCGGCATATCCGGAGGTTCTCCAGCAGCAAAAACTGTTAATAGCCATTCATAGTATTCTCCCCAAGTCTTTCCAACGTATTCTGGTCTAAGCTCAGGGTTAGTTATCCGGAGTATATCAAAAGCTTCTTTCAAGTGAATATAGTGACCAGCATAACCATTTGGATAAGACATCACAAAAGTGCCTTTAACAGGTGTTGGCTTAGCCGTAACTGTTTTAGTCACAGTTACTGTTTCTGTGACACCAGGCGCCGCAGGTTTAGCAACCCAACCAAGCGCCCCTCCAATAATGGCGCCAGCTATAGCCGCACCAACCGTCTTTAAGTAATCCCTTCTCCCTTCCTTTTTCCCCTCCATAAAGATCACTCCTTAAAGTAAAACTAATATTTATTATTTGCTTTAAATTTTTTTCGGTAATTCTCTGTTTAAGTAAAGGAGATTGTGATGAGTATGAAATAATTCAAACTCTCAGAATATTGTGCTTCAGTTAGGTGGCGGTGTTTTGTCTTAAGAGACCTAAAAGTGGAAATTTTTAAGTATCCTCCTTAAAATATTTTCCTAGGAAGTGCTATCTCATGAGGAAGCCGGATTATCGTAGGCTTTTAACCGTCCTTAGGAGGGAAGGTGAGCCAGATAGAGTGCCGTTCTACGAGCACTTTGTGGATAAAGAGGTTATGGAGCTGATTTTGGGTGAAACTATACCTGCTTTAAGCCCTAATCTCAGTGTTGATCTTAAGAAGAAGCATATATTGTCTTTAATAAGGTTTTACAGGAAGATGGGCTACGATTATGTTCCTTTTGAGATCCCCCTTAACCTTCCGAGGACTAATAGGCTTAGAGCAAGGGATACCGCCACGCTTTCTAGGGGGATTAGGGAGTGGCAGGATGAGAATAGGGGTGAGATAGAGACTATGGAAGACTTTGAAGA
>JAWAXL010000063.1:0-7377 GCA_038820405.1 Bathyarchaeia archaeon | reverse complement strand
GAGACCTTAGATAGAGTCCAGTTCTGACACCAAGGGCAACTGAAGTTACATGACCAAGTTGAGAATGTGAGGGCTGTTGAGCCAGGCCAATAGTGGAAGACTACTGGCCAATAGTGGAAGAAGGGTTTAATCTCTATCGGCCTACTCTCTATAGCGCTCAATGCACCATACACTACTGTATAAAGTTTTCCTTCGATGTTCAGCCGAGTCTTGCAGAATCCGCTCTCTCCGGGAGGAATAATACACCTCCGCTCACATAAGATACATTTAACTTTATCATTAGGAGCCCTACTATAGAATGGGGATTCTTTGACATTAGGTAAGTTAAGCAGATTCCTCAAAACCCTCATCCAAAGAGAAAATAGTTCACAAGGAAAAGAAATAAGTTTCTTTTGAAATATAGGGTTGATAGAGGCGTGCGTATGGTTGGATTCATATGAAAGGTTTATTAGATGCTTAAACTTCGAGGAACCTGATAGAGTTGCTACATGGGATCTCATAAACGACATAAACATATACAGAGCTATAGGTGGAGTAGGACCTAATGAGGAAGTTATCCCGAAAACCTTCTCAAAGCTTGGCATAGATGCCACTAGAAACGGGTTAAGTTTGCCACCCACAGAGTCTAGAGTGTGGCGCAGTAATAGGTTGAATTTCTTTATTTGCGATAGAGAGTTTACTTTTAGAACTATTCCTGAAGAAGGGACAACATGGATTGTTGAGCGGCCATTTAAAACTTTAGATGATCTGTACGAAATCGGCATAGAGCCTCTCTCCAAGAGTGAAATCCTTGAAGAAGCCGTACCGCAAATGGAGAAGGCTGTGAAAGCCTATAAGAAGTATGACGTCGTGTATATTTTCTGTGGAGCTGTGATTTTTGACCAGGCCTTCTGGATCCTAGGCTGGGAGCTCTTTATTAGGGCTCTTTATTACGCGCCTGAGCAGATCAGGAAATTATTAGATAAATTTACTTTTGTGCAGGAGGTTTTAGCTAAAGCCTGGTCAGAGTTTGACGCTCCGGCATACATGTATGGTGACGACATACCTATAAGCATGGGTTAATGGTAAGCCCAAAGTTTCTATTCGAAGAGTGGTTGCCTAGAGTTAAGAAGGTTATTGCTCCCATAAAGAGGAGAGGGATGAAAGCCCTCTTCCACAGCGATGGAAACATTTGGAGCTTTATCGACAACCTCATTGATGCGGGTTTTGATGGCATAAATCCCCTAGAGCCAATAGCCGGAATGAGTATTGGAAAGGTTAAAGCCAAATATGGAGATAGGCTAGTCCCCACAAGACGTTAAAAGAGAGGTGATTAACGCGATTAGGGAAGGGGCTCCAGCTTCAGGCTACTGTCTTGGATCCAGCAGCGAGATACGCCCAGGCACGCCCCTAATTAATGTGATAACGATGTTCAAAACCGCAGCTAAGTATGGGCAATACACTAAGATAAAATAGCCGTTTAAATAAACATCGAAATCCATTAAAATCAAAAATGTTAATGGATTGTTGAGGGAGACTACTCTAGAATGACCTCTAATATTTTAGATGCCTTAAAAGATGCCCTAATTAATATGGATGCCGCTAAAGCAATTGATTTAGTTAATGAGGCTCTCACCCTAAAGCTTAGCCCAATGGAAGTTATTAAGGCGCTGCGTTCAGGTATGGACGAAGTTGGGCGGAGGTTTGAGAGCGGCGAGTACTTCATTTCTGAGCTGGTTATGTCCGGTGAGATAATGAAAAGGGCATTGGAGATTTTAAAGCCACACCTGAAAAGTGAAGGCGGATATAGGAGTAAAATTGTTTTAGGAACTATAATTGGCGACTTACATGACATCGGTAAAGAGATTATTAAGACTTTGCTTATTTCATCTGGCTTTGAAGTCTACGATCTGGGCGTAGACGTTTCTCCAGAGAAATTCGTTGAAGCAGCAAAAGAGACAGGTGCGAAAATTATCGGAATCTCCCTTTACTCTCAACCTCAATAATCAACACAGCTAAGGTTGTTGAGAAATTAAATGAAGAGGGGTTGCGTGATAAAGTTAAGGTAATAATTGGAGGGGCAGCGGCTAGAGAGTGGATGATTGAAAAACATGGTTTAGAGGCTGCTGTAAACGACGCCATCAAGGGGCTAGAGATAATAAAGAGGTGGGCGGAGGAAGGTTGAACTCGCGTGAAAGAGTTCTTAGAGCGCTAGAGCATGAGGAACCCGATAGGATCCCCCTCGATGAAACTATTGATTGGGCCCATCCCCATCCATGGATACATACGGCAAATTATCTTAGAGCTAAAACCTATGAGGATCTGAGGAGGAAACTTGGCATTGATCTGAGGAGAATTGGTTGGTCGATTCAGGAGGAATTAAAGTTACCTCCAGATAGGAAACCGGCTTCAATCTTCGAAGATAATTGGGGAGTCAGGTATGAAGTTACCGCTGATGGCGTGCATACGCGGGTAGTCTACCACCCCTCCAGCATATCCCTCTAAGTGATTTCGAGTTCCCAAGTTTTGATAGGGTCTTTAATAGAGCTGCTGAGTTCATTAAGATGTGGCGTGAAGAGTATTTTATTCAGGGCGTTATGTACTGTACTTTCTTTGAGATAGCTCGCCTATTAAGGGGTTTTAACAGATTCTTCATAGACCTTTACGAAAACCCGAGTTTTGTTAATGAGTTGCTTGATCGCCTCCTTAAATACCGGTTGGAGATGGGTAAACGCTTCATTGAGCTTGGAGTTGACTGCGTACAGTTGGGGGATGATGTTGGCGCACAAAGGGATGTTAATTCACCCGAATCTTTGGAGAAAATACTTTAAGCCTAGGATGAAGGCTTTAATAAATGAGTTAAAGAAGCATGGTGACATCTATATATGGTATCATAGTGACGGCAACATCAAGCCAATAATACCGGATCTAATAGAGATCGGAGTAAACATATTAAATCCAATTCAACCGGACTGCATGAACTTGGCAGAGATGAAAATGGAGTATGGTGATAAAATAACACTCTGGGGAGGCCTATCTGTCCAAGAAACGTTACCTTATGGGACCCCTGAGAAGGTTAAAGAGAAAGTTAAAAGGACAATAGATATATGTGCTCCAGGAGGCGGATTTGTGCTTGGCACATCTAATAACATCACGCAGGATACGCTCATAGAAAACTTCTTCGCCATTTATGAAGCTGCCAGAAAATATGGCAGATATCCATTGAAAATCTAAAAGGATTTTCTTTTTCATTTTGAAGAGCACTTGCATACTAAAATAATAAAAAATACTTTTGCTATTAATGATTGAGAGAAGCATTAATGGGTTAACTGGTGATTTACATGATTATTAGAGTCAAGAATAGGGAGGAGATTCTCGCCAACGCCGAATCCCCCCTGGATCAGAGAGCTAGGGAGATTGCCTTGGACGCTATTGAGAGGGCAATAGAATCTGTTGACCCGAAAAACCTAATTTATTTGAAAGTGAAGGTTAATGACGAAAAGATCATGATAAATGGAAGAGCATTTGATCTTAGATCGTTTAGAAGGATTTTTGTTATAGGTGGGGGTAAGGCGAGCGGGTATATGGCTGAGGCAATGGAAACTATTCTCGAGGATAAGGTAGAAGATGGAATAGTTGTCGTTCCGAAGGGGACCTCTGAGAAATTCAAAACAAAAGTAATAAAGGTTCATGAGGCAAGTCATCCAATTCCAGACGAGAGTAGCGTGGAGGGTGCGAAAAAAGTAATAGAGATGGCTGAGAAGGCTAGAGAGGACGACCTCATAATCTGTCTAATATCCGGCGGCGGATCAAGCCTCATGGCTTATCCACGTGATGAGATATCACTCGAAGATAAGAGGAAAGTTACAGAAATACTCCTGAAGTGCGGGGCCACTATCAGAGAGATAAACGCCGTCAGAAAACATCTGTCGAAGTTTAAGGGTGGACATTTGGCGAAGAGCGCTTACCCTGCAACGCTAATAAGTCTCCTTCTCTCCGATGTCATAGGGGATCCATTGGATGTCATAGCCTCCGGCCCCACGGTTCCTGATACTACAACATTCACAGATGCAATTAATGTTCTTAAAAAGTATAATGTTTGGGATGCTGTCCCCTACACGGTCAGAGAGCTGCTATTAAATGGAGAAAAAGGGCTAATTAAAGAAACTCCTAAGAGCGATGATCCATGCTTTAAAAAGGTTCATAACTTCGTTATAGGAAATAATAGGGATGCGTGCATCTCCGCAATAAATGAGCTTAAAAAAGCTGGACTAAACACTCTCTTTCTGACTTCTTACGCTGAGGGAGAGGCCAGAGACCTAGGCTTATTGGCTGGCGCTATAGCGAAAGAAATACTCTACTCAGGGAACCCAGTAAGGCGCCCAGCCGGCATAGTTATTGGAGGTGAGAGCACAGTCACGGTTACTGGAAAGGGAATTGGAGGTAGAAACCAAGAAATATCATTATCTTCAGCGCTGAGCATATCCGGCTTGAGAGGTATTGTAATTGCTTCAGCGAGCACTGATGGCATTGATGGACCGACAGATGCTGCTGGAGCCATCGTAGACGGATTAACGATCCCTCGCTCAAGAAGGTTAGGGCTTAATGCTGAAGAATATCTACGTAACAATGATTCTTATTCATTCTTTAAGATTTTAGGAGATCTAATCTATACTGGACCGACAGGAACAAATGTTAACGACTTAACAATATTAGTTGCATTATAAACGCTCCTGCTACTTAAATATAAGAGTTATTCTTTCTTCTTTCGGTTTCTCTTCAACCTCCCAATTCACAGTATATCCCCCTAAATATGAACCAAAAAGCGACATTAAAAATGGAACAATAATGTTCCTTATTAACCAGAGGAAGTCTAGTTCTGATAAGGGTCTATATCCTAAAGAGAATTGTACTACAACGACTAACAACAATAAAAGCGAGCCAACTATAGCTGGAAAGGCCATAGTCATCTTCAATCTCTCCCTTATTTTATATCCGGCATAAAGTCCCCCTAAAAACCCGCTAGTCAAATAAACTGTCCCCAGTTTAATTATATAATACGCTATTGCCGTCTCATCATATGCGGATAGCCCCATAATGCCCATGGACATATATATCCAGTTCGTTACTGAGAATAATATCATGTCAAAAAAGATAACTGCGCCGAAGAGAATCGTGCCGCCTATTAATGAGTTAAGCGCTAATTTTCGGTAATCTGTCTCACTCTTCATACGGGCCACACACTCATTGAAATCTCAAGCGAATTTAATATTTTCTTAAAGTTTTCCTGGTTCTTATTCCACGAATTCTCTTCACCATAAAAAATGATCTTAATTAGCCTCTGATTAACAATCGACGAAATAAATAACCCTTTTGTATTGTATAAAATATTATCCATGACGAAAGCGTTTTCTATATTTATCACCAGGCAATGTATTTCATATCCATGATATTTCGCCCAATTCTCAATAAATTCAAGGAGGTCGAATCTTATCTCAACTATATGTAATGTTGCATTAGCATTTCTCTGTGAGCGCGTCCAATTATATATTTCTTGAACGTCAAGGTTAGGTATCAGAGATATATGTGTAATATTATTGCTTTTAATGAAATTTTGAGTAGCCATCTCACTGTAGAATGCGAAGTGTACTATCGCTTTAAAATCCTCACTAAAAAGGCTTATCATGAAAATTTTTCCGTTTCTATCTATGCTGCCTTTTTCAACGTACCATGTTTTTGGAAAGTTTATTTTGATAAATTCCGTTTTTAGGCATAGCCAGTTTTCATCTGTCATATTGTTTATTAGAGTTAAATGTATTATTGTAGTGCCAGTTATGGTGAAAGATAATATTGTTAGAATGAATATTGCCAAAGGAAGCCGCATACCAAACAGTCTACTTATCATTCAGTTAGCGCTCCGAATCACAATATTTTTAATTAAATTAAAAATATTAAATTAAATTAAAAATATTAAAGTCTTGCTAAACCATTAAGTTTTTACAATCTTCAGTGAGAGTTCAACAATTCTCTTAGATAAGGTTGCTGCGTCCTCTCCAAAAACAATTATCATTGGCTCTTTACCAAAATCTCCTCTATGATATATTACATCCGGAATTCCACCTATTCTAGTGATCGACTGCCTAACACCCCAAGGTATTGTCATCCCTTCAACCTTTTTAATCTCTTCTGGTTCCTCCATCCTATCATAATAAGATATTCGAAGACCCTCCTCTCTAAGTAAATTGAGAAAATCCTCTGAAAAACGGAGGTTTATCGCAGCCCTCTTACTCGGATCATACTTTGCCATCTCAAGCAGATATCTAGCAAGATGACTTGAGGCCCCAAATTCCGGGCATGACGAGGCTTTAACACCATTAAAGACCTTCATTAATCTTCCGGGAATAGCTGCCACATCATTAATACCGTTAGCATATGGTAATGCCATCGCAATATTTATTCCAACCTCAGGCGCTAGATTGGCGATGTGTGTTGAGGATTCTAGGATTTTTTTAGCCTCACTAACACTCTTCAGAACGTTGTATTTGGCAGCCTCGCGATAGAGTGTCGCTAATGGGTTAACTGGTCCAACGCCTTTACCAATTTTCAAGCCAAATTTTATTGCATTGGTAGTGAACTCTTTTGCCTGCTTAACCGCCGAGGGTATATCCTCTCCCTTCGCGAGAAATGCTGCTATGGCAGCTGAGAAGCTGCAGCCAGTTCCATGCGTTGTCTTCGAATCTAATCTTGGCATACTGAAAATTCTGTATTCGCCCATATAGTAAAGTATGTCAATTGCGTCTTTTGGCATATCCAGATGACCACCCTTAATTACGACAGCCCTAGGTCCCATGGAGCATATTTCTTCAGCCGCTTTCTTAGCGTCATCTACGCTCCTAATCTCCATACCAGCGAGCCTTTCAGCTTCAAATCTATTCGGCGTTACAACGGTTGCTAATGGTAAAAGATACTTTCTTAAAGCAGCCTCAGCCTCAGGCTTTAATAAGGATGCTCCAGATTTAGCGACCATAACCGGGTCAACGACCAATGGAAAATTATATTTTGAGATCTCCTCTGAAACAGCCTTAATAATTTCCTCAGTATAAAGCATACCGGTTTTTCCAGCATCTATCCCCATATCTTCGGCTATTTGCTTAATCTGCTCCTTCACAATCTCAGGCTTAACACATTCAATAGCCGTTACAGAATAAGTGTTTTGAGCAGTTATACATGTTATTGCGGTTGTTCCATGAACCCCCAGAGCTGCAAAAGTTTTCAGGTCTGCCTGTATTCCAGCGCCCCCGCCAGAATCGCTTCCAGCGATGGTTATAGCTACCGGTACTCTATTAGAACCTTCGGTTCCCCTAAACATAATATTTGCCCCGCGACATCATTCTGGTT
>JAWAXL010000062.1:0-7401 GCA_038820405.1 Bathyarchaeia archaeon | reverse complement strand
CCAACCTTACGCTCCTCAACAAGCTCAGCATATCCTAGATCCTCAGGCTTAAGATCATCAAGGTTCGTCACAATCCTGCCACCAGTAGCCTTAGCAAGCTTCTCCATATCAGACTTTTTAGCCCTCCTAACAGCCAGTATGCCTTTTCTTGCTAGGAAGTGCTGAGCCATATCATCAATACCCTTCTGACAAATAACCACATTAGAACCAGCCCTCACAATTTTCTCAACCATCTCACGTAGCATGTTTTCTTCCTCACGTAGGAAAGCCTCCATCTGCTCAGGCGTCTCAATGTTTATCTTCGCATCAAACTCGGTCTTTTCGATCTCAAGTGGGCAATCAAGCAGCGCAATTCTAGCCTTCTCGACACGCTTAGGCATACCTGGATGGACTACTTCCTTGTCAAGAACTATACCCTTAATTAGCTTTGTTTCCGCTATTGATTCGCCAGGCTTCTTCTGAACTAGAATGTCATCCAAATCAACTTTGAATTTATCATCACTTTTCTGAGCAACATGGAGTATTGCTTCAACGGCAATCTCGGCTAAATACTCCTTGTTCTCCGAGACGAGTTTGCTTGCCATGGCAGTCATAGCTATCTTCTTAAGCATCTGCCTATCCAGTGGATCCACCTGAATGGCTATTTTATCCAGGACTTCAAGGACTTTCTCGGCAGCTTTCCTATAACCATCAATGATAACTGTTGGATGAATATTCTTACGCAATAATTCCTCAGCCTTAGTTAATAGCTCGCCAGCTAATATTACGGCCGAAGTTGTTCCATCGCCAACCTCTTTATCTTGGGCTTTAGCAACCTCAACCATCATCTTAGCAGCCGGGTGCTCAACCTCAACCTCATCAAGAATGGCCTTACCATCATTAGTTATTGTTATATCACCTAGACTGTCGACGAGCATCTTATCCATGCCGCGGGGGCCAAGTGAAGTCTTAACCGTCTCAGATATTATCCTAGCTGCCATAATATTGTTATGCTGGGCCTCCCTACCTCTAGATCTCGTAGAGCCCTCCTTTAATATTAGGACTGGAATACCACTACTAGCTGACATAAAACTATCCCTCGGATACTTATTCTTAATTATTTTATTTTCGATATTATTGATAGATACACGGCTTATATACTTTTCGCTAAAGAATAAAGCCTAAAAATATCCTATGTTGGGGAGAATAACAATGCCCTCTAGCCCCCTAAGATAGAGAAGAGAAAAACTATTTGAAGGGGATAAAATAGTTCTAGACGTAATAGTAAGAGGGGTTAACGTTTATGTATTTCGCTAAACACGGCTAAATTTATCCATTTTTAATTATTCTTTTAAGACAAGCCTCGCAGAAGCCGTCTTTATTTAAGCTTTTGCCCTCAAGAAGCCCTTCATACATTAAATCTATAGGCTTGTTATGGTGCCTTAGGCCCCTATTATGCCCCAATCCATGCGCAGTAATCATAACCGCAACATCATTCTTTACAGCAAATAAAGATATCATACCAATATCACTTGATACATAGTCGTGCACTAAACTAGTAGTGCGGTTTATTCCCCTATACCCAATCCTAGAATATATTGCTATAACCGGATCAACGGTCACAGCTAACAGTAGATCTTTTATGTCCATTGTCCAACGGATCATTCTAATTTTGCTAAGTAAGCTGTTAAAGAGGAAAGCTTCGTAGAGAAGACCTTTAATCTTAACTTTCACATCATATTTCATATTAGCGTTACCAATGTACTTGACTTCATCCCACACATTCTTAGGAAAATATTTTAGAGCCCTCCAGATGATCTCAAGAATTTCCGTAACGTCCTTATCTGCCTCATTAATAGTTAGCATCTCTATCGATGGCATATTAACCCCTTAATTAAATTTTAAGAAATAGACACATAAAACTATCTTGTTAATGGTGTCTGGTTGATGTTTGAGATAATTTTGCTGGGCATTATACAAGGCTTAACCGAGTGGTTTCCTATTTCCAGCACTGGGCACTTAAAGCTGGCCAAAACAATTCTTGGGATAAATTTGCCATCGCCCTTTGATATCATCTTGCATGTGGGCACATTAATAGCCACGATAATTTTCTTCAGAGAAGATGTGAAAAAAATATTGAGGGCGCTTTTAAGATTAGATTTCTCTAAATCTGAGGGAGGCATCATCATTAAGAGGATTCTCATTGGTACAGCATTCACGGTCCCCGTAAGTCTCATTCTAATGTCGCTTGAGAGACTATTTTATGGAGAAAGAATAACTGGGTTTTTATTCCTTCTTTCCGGGCTAATCACTTACTTGTCAAGGATAAGAAAAGTTGGGGGAAAGCAGATAGATCTTAAAGGAGCAGCCCTCATTGGAGCGATGCAGGGCCTCTCCATATTACCAGGACTATCTAGAAGTGGTCTCACAATATCAGTAGCTCTAATGCTAGGTGTGAAGCGCGAGGAGGCCTTTAAGTTCTCCTTCTTAATATCAATACCATCTATAATCGGGGGGTTGGTAGTAACGTCAATAATGCAGTGTAATAATATTCTTCAGGAAACTGGAATAGAGATTAGAGACATATTCATTGGGACGCTTATCTCAGCGCTTTTAGGTTACTTTTCACTAAAGATTCTAAGGAGAACTCTTAAATATTTCCATAATTTCGCCCTTTACTCGCTTTTACTTGGCTTACTATTGATTCTGATGCCCTTTTATGCACGATTTTGACCTAAAAAGCTTTAAATATTGCATAAAAACACAATTATTAACAATTATGGTGGGACGCTAGTGGCCACAAAGAACAAAACAGTTCCAATAAGGTTTCGCATACGATTAGTTGATATATCAGATCTTAAATTCCATGAACACACAGACCATAATAGATTGAAAACCCTTAAGGATGAGATATACTCTGATAAGATTCTCAAGAGACCCATTGTAATAGATGATGCTACGAAAATTATAATCGATGGGCATCATAGGGCGGAGGCTTTGCGGCTTTTAGGCTGTAAAAGGATACCTGCCTGCTGTGTAGATTATATGTGCAATGAAATAGGTCTAAAATCGAATCCAGAAAATATAGAAATAACGAAGGATAGAGTTATTGAAGCAGCATTAAAAAATAGCCCATTTAAACCAAAATCAACATGGCACTACATAAGATTAGGGAATAGTATAAAACATGTATCATGCATACAAAAAAGGATCGATATGCCACTTAAATCACTCGAATAATATCTTCTTTATGACTTACCTTTTAAATCTAATTGCAGTTGCAGTAGTGGAGAGGGAGGGATCTAGGAGAGATTCCAGCATGCAACACACAACACTAATATGAGTCTCTCCAGTCCTTTCCTCTCCGAAGAAGAAATAAGACAAAGAGGATAAAAACTTTACTTTTGCATAATCTGTAAATTTTTATGGTGAAGAAACTTAAGCATGGCTCTAGGACATCTTTAGAATTTATTGGGTTCTTTTCAGTCTAATTTTTTTGATAATCAAATTTAAATTTTTGTACGCTCCTCTTCTTTATGAGGTACGTATACTGCACCCATGCATCATTGTTACGCTTTATAATTTGGGGTGATTTGTTACTTGAAATATGTTAGGAAAAGGGATGGAAGGCTAGAGCCCTTCGATCAGGAACGCATAACTAATGCCATATGGAGAGCTGCTAAAGCCGTTGGTGGTAAAGATAAGGAACTTGCCAAGCGCCTTAGCGATAAGGTTGTTGAGGAACTTAAGAGGCGCTTCGGTGAGGATGGTGTACCAACAGTTGAGGAGATACAAGATGTTATTGAGAAAATCCTCATAGAGAATGGACATGCTAAGACCGCTAAGGCCTTCATATTATACCGAAAGCAGCACCAGGAACTGAGGGAGCTAGCTGAGATACTGAGCTCAATAGAGCTTGTTGAGCAATATCTTAATTTAGAGGATTGGTATGTCAGAGAAAATTCAAACATGAGCTTCTCATTACAAGGATTGAATAATTATTTAACAACAAAAGTAATTGAAAAGTATTGGACAAATAAGATATATCCGCCGAATATCGCTGAGGCCCATCATTCTGGAGACATACATATACATGACCTAGGAGTGTTAGGGCCGTATTGTGTTGGATGGGATCTAAGGGAGTTGCTCCTTTCAGGATTTGGTGGTGTGCCGGGTAAAATTGAGAGCAAGCCTGCAAGACACTTCAGAGCTACTCTCGGCCAAGTTGTAAACTTCTTCTATACATTGCAGGGTGAGGCTGCAGGGGCACAAGCCTTCAGCAACTTTGACACCTTTCTAGCGCCCTTCATACGCTATGATGGTTTAGACTACGAAGAGGTTAAGCAGGCAATTCAAGAATTTATATTTAATATAAATATTCCCACAAGGGTCGGCTTCCAAACACCCTTTACTAATATAACACTTGACCTTAAGTCCCCAGAATTCATGAAAGATGAACCAGTAATCTATGGAGGCAAGATACTTGATGACACGTATGATGAGATGCAGGATGAGATAGATATGTTTAATATGGCTTTCGCCGAAGTCATGATTGAGGGGGATGCTAAGGGAAGGGTCTTCACATTCCCAATACCGACTTATAATATAACTAAGGATTTCGATTGGAATTCAATTGTCTCACAGAAGATATTTGAACTAACGGCCAAGTATGGTGTGCCCTATTTCTCAAACTTCGTGAACAGTGATATGAAGCCGGAGGATGTTCGATCTATGTGCTGCCGCCTTAGAATCGATAACAGGGAGCTACGTAAGCGTGGAGGAGGTTTCTTTGGAGCTTATCCATTAACAGGATCGATTGGAGTAGTCACGATAAATCTTCCCAGAACAGGATATCTAGCTAGGGATGAGGGTAGATTTTTTGAGAGACTTGGAGAGCTAATGGATTTAGCCAAGGAAAGTCTAGAGATAAAGCGTAAGGTTCTTGAAAGATTTACCGAGAATGGGCTATACCCATATTCAAAGCATTATCTACGCTTCATTAAGGAGAGATTTGGAGCGTACTGGAAGAATCACTTCTCAACAATTGGCATAATAGGTATGAATGAGGCCCTTCTAAACATGTTTGGCTATGGGATCGAAACAGAAGACGGCTTAAACTTCGCAATCAAGACATTAATGTTCATGCGTGAGAGACTTCTAGAGTATCAAAAGGAGACCGGTAACCTCTACAACTTGGAGGCTACACCAGCTGAGGGCGCTTCATATAGGCTTGCAAAGCTTGATAAGAAGAAATACCCAGACATAATAGTCGCTAACGAGAAATATCTCTCAATGGGTGCTGAACCATTTTATACGAACTCAACCCATCTACCAGTAGATTATACTGGTGATCTCTTCGAAGCCCTTGAACACCAAGATAAGCTCCAACCACTTTACACTGGTGGCACGGTCTTTCACATATATCTAGGAGAGAAAATATATTCTTGGGAGGCTGTGGCAATGCTCGTCAGGAAGATCGCATATAACTATCATATACCATACTTTACTCTGACGCCAACCTTCAGCATATGCCCAACACATGGATATATTAGTGGAGAACATGCGGTTTGTCCAGAGTGCGGGGCTAAAATCGAGGTATACTCAAGAGTTGTTGGTTACCTGAGACCCATAGATCAATGGAATGATGGAAAGCGGTCGGAGTTTAAAATAAGGAAGACTTTTGATAAGGCCTTAATGCCAGTTATCCAAAAAATATCTACATAATAATTAGCAAAATACCGAGGATAAAAAAGTTAAAATAGGGATACTGATCTTGAAGTTTAGTGGTTTCCAAAAGGCGAGTTTAATAGATTTTCCACGTAGGATCTCTAGTATTTTGTTTGCCCCAGGATGTAATCTCCGTTGTCCCTACTGCCAGAACTGGAGGATAGTAATTGATACCACGCCGTCATTCTTAGACGAGGATGAGGCATTAGCGATTCTCGAGGTTAGGAAAAAGTTCATAGATTCTGTTGTGATATCTGGCGGTGAGCCTTTAATCCAAAGGGATGCACCACGTTTTATTAGGAAACTAAAAGAGAGGGGGTTTATAGTTAAGCTTGATACTAATGGCTTCTTTCCAGAGAGACTTAAAGAGTGTTTGCCTTATCTTGACTATGTAGCTGTTGATATTAAAACTTCTCCAAGGAAATATTATCTACTTGGAGCAGAAAACGTTGAGCCATTTCTTGAGACCATCAAAATTGTTATGAATAGTGATGTTGACTATGAATATAGGTGCACTATTGTTCCAAGCATAGTTGAGAGGGAAGACATGGAGGAGATCGGCAATCTTGTGGAGGGGGCGAGACGCTTCGCCCTCCAACAGTTTATACCGGATAATGCTATGCAAGAGGACTTCAGAAAAATTAGACCATACTCAGAGAGCACGATTAAGCAATTCTCAAAGATAATGGAGAAATATGTTAAAGAAGTAATCCTTAGAATATAGTTATAAATAAGACTCTTTCACATTCTCTAACACTATAAAGTCTCTTTTATAGCAAAATGTTTTTAGAGGAAGATAAAATAAAAACATTTAAAAGTTTCCTTTAAAAATTACTGAAAATGGTGGTGGGCGGGTAGATCAGCCTGGTATGATCGCGGCGTTGGCATCGCCGAGGTCGCGGGTTCAAATCCCGCCCCGTCCACCAATCTTGAACCCTGTCCAGTGAACTCTCCAGTTTTAGTTTCTTTTGGTTTGTGGCTTTTGGGGAAGGGTAATAGGAAGAGCACTATTAGGAGGAAACTTAAGTTTCTGAGGGCTTTGAAGAGTTCTGAGCCACCTGAAATGGTGAGGGAGGTTCTTGAGAAGCCTTGGGATGATAAGAGTAAGGCTTATGCCTTGAAGACTGTGGAGCAGTATAGTGGGTTTATTGGGAAGCCAGTTAAGGCTCCTAAAATCAGGATTTATGATGATAGGGAAATGTTTGTTCCAAGCCCAGATATGGTTAGGAGGCTGATTCATAGAATTAGGGATGTTGAGGTTAAGGCTCAATGCTTGATTGCAGTTGAGACTGGGGCTTGTGAAAGTGAAATCCATCAGTTAACTGTTAGGGATGTTGACTTTGACCAGAGAAGAATTACTATAAGGGGAGTTAAGGGTCATAGGACATGGAGTTACCCTATCAGTGAAGTATCAGTGAAGAATTAACACATCTGCTTAGTTTAATAATATCAAGAGAGAGACTACATGGCTTACTCCTAACTGCTTGGCTGTCTGCCTAATGCTTTCACCATTCTCAATCATTTTGATTGCTTGGTTTAAGGATTTCTATGGTTATTTTGTTTTTTCTTGTTTCTGACTTGTATTTTTGGCTTCTTGGTTTTTGGGCTTCAAGGGCTTTGAGAGCTTCATTGAGGTTTAGCCATGCTCTTGTAGGTGTCCATGTGCTCCAGATGTTGATGTCTGGGTTTATTAGG
>JAWAXL010000061.1:0-7544 GCA_038820405.1 Bathyarchaeia archaeon | reverse complement strand
ATTTCTCTTTAATAGATGATATTAATTTCCTATAGGATCCACCTGGAATATCTGTTCTGCCAATTGAGCCAGCAAAGAGTGTGTCCCCGGTGAAGATCGCATCCTCCTCCATCAAGTAGAGGGATATACTCCCTGGCGAATGCCCAGGAGTATGGAGAACCTTTATTTTAAGATCTCCTAGCTTTATCTCATCCCCATCTTGTAGAACAATGTCTGGTGGTGGTGATACTACGCTTGAGCCTATCATTCTAGAAAGATTTTTCCTCGGATCTGTCAGCATATTAACATCGTAAGAATGTACCACTATACTTGCTCCAGTCTCCTTCTTGACTCTTAAGTTCCCGCTTATATGATCTGCATGACCATGGGTATTAATTATGTACTTAACGGTTATTTTTAGCTCATCGATTTTTCCAAGAACTATATTCTCATCATTTTCGTTAAAACCAGGGTCAATAACTATAGATTCACAGTTTTTCTCATACACTAGTATATAACAGTTTGTGAGCGCTGGACCCACAACTAACGGGATTATTTGCATATTCATTCACTTGATCTCCTTTTTCATTAATTTACTCCAATCAAAATAAAAAAGATTTGGGTATTTGCTGAGAAAAATTTAAAAATTTCCTTGTTAAATAATGTTTATTATGAGGATGAAATCTTGGTAGAATTCTGTCCAAATTGTGGAACAAGATTAGCGTTTAAGCGTAAGAAGGACTCAAAAGAGGACTCTTTAGTCTGCACTAAATGTGGGTATGAAAGGCAGGTTGAATCTCGAATCCTGCCAACTGGCAAAAAAGTTGCTGAAACCAAGCAAGAAGACTATGTTATTGTCATTGGAGAGAAGGAGCAAAAATTAAAGACGCTCCCCGTGATCACGATGGAATGCCCAAAATGTGGAAACAATCTCGCATACGTCTGGCAGGTTCAAACAAGAAGCGCTGATGAATCGTCAACACAATTCTTTAGGTGCACTAAGTGTAGCTACACATTTAGAGAATATTCGTAGCGCAAGATTAAATTTAAGCTTAAGTGTTAATATAATAATTGATGACTCACAGCCACTTATTAAATGGTTATGTTCTCAATTTTATTCCATTAAATCTAAATGATTTAATTATAACTGATGTTGGTTGTGGTTATGGAGAGTGGGGTGCTCTACTGAGAAGAAGGAGAAGATCCTTTTATTTAATTGGCGTGGATATTTGGAAACCTCACTTAATCAAGTTGCGTAAAACCTGCATTTATAATGAGCTTATTCAGATAGATGCCCCAAAGCTACCTTTTAAAGACAAAAGCGTGAATATTAGCTTGGCGTGCGAAGTTTTAGAGCATTTAAATAAAGAAGCTGGTTATGAGTTAATAAAAGAGCTGGAAAGAGTAAGTAGAGATTTAGTGATAATATCAACTCCACTAAACTGGCCTCAAGAAGATATTTATGGTAATCCTCACGAAAAACATTTAAGCGAATGGACGCCACACGAACTCTCTAATCTTGATTATAAAATAAAAGTAATTGATGTTGTTGTAAATCCCCCGCGAAAACTAGGCTTTATAAACAGCATAGCAAGTTTAATACTTAGGCATCCCATTAAAAAATTAGTTATCGCGCATAAAACATTTAATTGCCAATAATTAGGCTCAATGGATGTAGCTCCAGCATCAAAACTTAAAAATAAATTTTTTACATGTCCATATGCTCCTCAACTCACATTAACTAGGCATTTTTTAGATATTTTTGTCACTTAATTCTGTTCGGGAAACATATCACCTATATTCAAATATATGGAAAGATAATAAAACTAATTTAGAGTTATAGATATAGAGATAATGACTTGTTGATGTAGGTGATTTGCTTGTTTAAAGCGAGAATTTCGGATGCAAAAACCTTTAAAAGTGTAATGGACGCCATCTCTACAGTTGTTGATGAGGCAACATTCATTGTTGGGCCGGGTGGTATAAGATTAAGAGCCATGGATCCCTCACGTGTGGCTATGGTCGACTGGGAGATGCAAAAGACAAGCTTTGATGAGTATGAAGCTGATGGCGAGTTAAAAATATGTATAAACTTAAGCGAGTTCAAAAAGGTTCTTAAAAGGGCTGGAAAAGACGATATTATTGAGCTGTCCCTAGGGGAGGAGGGTAATCAATTACAGGTTAAGATTAGGGGGAGATATACACGTACTTTCACCTTGCCAATTCTTGAGGCTGGTGAAGAAGAGGTACTGGAACCTAATCTGACATTTAATGTGAAGGTCACATTAACTGCTGATGACTTCTATGATACCCTTAGAGATGCCGAGTTGGTTAGTGATAATATTAGGTTAGAGGCTAATGAGGAAGGTCTTACAATGAATGCTAAGGGCGATGTTGCTGGAACGAGAATAGAGATGAAGAAAGGGAGCGATGCTCTATTGTCTGTAGAGGTTAAGGAACCCTCTAAAGCAACATTCAGCCTAAGTTATCTGACTGATATTGTTAAAGCAGCTTCTGATACATCGGATATAGTCACATTGGAATTCTCAACGGATATGCCCCTACGCTTAGACTTCAGGCAGAGATATGATGGTAAACTAATTTATTTATTGGCGCCCAGAGTAGAAGTTGAATAAACTTTTATGTAATTTGGGGGAAAGCGCGATATTTACGCTGAGCGACTTAGCGAAATATCCGTTTTTGCCAGAAGCGGCTGAGGAAATTAAAAGACTAAATTTTGGTATAGAAAATCTCTTGGAACCGAATTACGCACCCATTCTTGATAGGGCGGAGAGGAGAATAATTGAGGCTTTAATGATCAATCCGCCTGAAGTAAGCTATGACCCTTATAAATATGACAAGTATATAGAGCTTTTATCCTTTCCAGTCGCTATAATCTTCGCCTCTGCCACATCTAGTGATTATATTAAGAGAAGATTTGCGCTTGCTGAGGCTAGGAGAGCCTATAATCTCCTTAAAGTTGAGGATGACGAGAAAATACTTGAAATTGCAAGAAGGTTCGGTTGGAAAATAAAATTATCTAATATTAGGATTGGCTTAGAAAAATTTGATTTTTCCTTAAATTTTATAGATTATTTAAAGAATATCTCTTCATTTCATGAAAAAGACTGGAAGCTCGTTAACAGGCTGGTTGTAAAGGGTGAGGTATACCTTTCAAAGCAGGAGATTGCCCGTCTTCTTCAGGAAGAAATTAGGCGCCACATTGAATCTAAAATGGATCCAAAAGTCCGTTCCCTACTCCCAGATGAGATCATCGAACGAATAAATTCTCTCAGGAAAAGCTACGCCGAGAAAATAAGTGAATCTTCTTTTACAATTGAAGATCTTTCCTCATCCGACGTTAAGATTGAGTTCTTTCCACCTTGTATAAGAGATCTCTATGGAGCAGCTTTGTCTGGGAGACATATTTCGCATGTAGGACGTTTCACGTTAACAGCTTTTCTTCTAAATATAGGTATGGATCCAGAAGTGATTGTTGGCCTATTTCGCAGATCCGCGGACTTTAATGAGAGGATGACTAAGTATCAGATTGAGCATATTGCTGGTCAGAGGGGTTCAATGACAAAATACACCCCTCCTAAATGTGATACGCTACAGACTTATGGTTTATGCCCTGGCATGAATGATATATGTAAGAAAATTAAGCATCCACTAATATATTATCTTAGGAAGAAGAGAGGAAGAAAAGTAGTAAGTGGGATCTAATGTCAGAGCCCACTAACATACTATTTATACGTGCAATGTTCTCCAAGTTTTACAGCAAAAATGCTGACAAAATAGAGCCCCCAAAATCTATTGAGAACAGAGAGTTCGGCTTCACCCTCTTCAAGGAGAGCGTTATGATTAGACACAAAAGCTTTACTAGGATCGAGGACTTAAGAAATTTTATAAAAAATAATGTCCCCTCAAACGTATATTATTCATCGGCATACTATAGTTTTCCAGAGGTAAAAATGGACGAGAAGGGTTGGCTTGGCTCAGATCTGTTCTTTGACATAGATGCAGATCATATACCAACAAAATGTAATAAGGAGCATGACTCGTGGACTTGTAAGAATTGTGGCCTTAAGGGTAGGGGGAAAACTCCGGAAAAATGTCCAAACTGTGGAAACGAGAGCTTTGAAGAGAAGACGTGGCCCTGCGAAGTATGCTTAGAAGCGGCCAAAGCAGAAACTATAAAATTGATAGATGTATTGCTGGAGGACTTCGGTTTCTCTGAAAACGAGGTAAAATGTACTTTTAGTGGTCACAGGGGCTACCATGTGGGCGTTGAGAGCGATGAGGTTTTAGATTTAGATTCGCTTGCCAGAAAGGAAATAGTTGATTATATAACCGGAATTGGTGTGGATGTACTTTTTCATGGGCTTACCGAGATTAGGAGAGGTGGTGCAAGAATCATTATTGGACCAAGTTTAGATGATGTTGGCTGGAGAGGGCGGGCGGCAAGAGGAACATACGATTTCCTTTTAACCGCAACCCCAGAAGACCTTAAAAGCCTAGGGCTGAAAAAAAATGTTGTTGTAGAGATTATTAAGAATAAGGAGGCCATTCTAGAGGGTTGGAAAGCTGGTGGTTCATGGAATCTTATAAAGGGTCTGGGATTAAAAGAGTGGAGAAAAATTATTCAACGTGGAATCTCCCTCCAGTCGGCTAAAGTGGATACTGTCGTAACTGTGGATATACATAGGTTAATACGATTGCCTTGGACGCTTCACGGCAAGACTGGTCTTCTTAAAGTGCCTTTTGAAGTGGGTAGGATAGAGGAGTTTGACCCCCTAAAGGAGGCTGTCGCATTTAGTGGTGAGGTTAAAGTTTATGTTGAGGAAGCTCCAAAAATTAGGATTGGAGATGAAATCCTCGGCCCATTTGAGAAACAGGTTGTTACATTACCCACCCAAGCAGCTATTTTACTGCTATGTAAAGGCGCCGCCAAAGTGATGAGTTAGCATGTATGATGAGCTTTTTGACGTATGGAAAAAAGAGATGGAGAATCCCGAATTACAGATTCTCCAAAAAGACTTCTATGCCCGTCTAGCTGATTACATGCGCAGGATCCGTGAGGAGAGGCGTATGATAGATGAGGAGAGCCTTAGAGGCAAGCTTCTTCAGTTTGAGGAAGAGAATGTTAAAAGGATGATTAGCGACCTGATCCGAATAAGATATGCAAAGATTCTTCAATTAGTTGAGAAAGATGAGATGATTCAACCGGGTTCCTTAACGGAGGAGGAAGAAAATTTATATAACAGTTTAATGGAGAATAAAAGAGCTATTAACAATTTTCTAGGCGACATTCTACTTGGACGTAGGTCTAAAGTTAAGCAATCTAAGTCAAAAAGTTTTGTGGTCGTCCGCATACTTAAAGAGATTCCTCAAATAGTTGGTGTGGATATGAAAATATATGGCCCATTTAAACCAGAGGATATAGCTGTTCTCCCAGAAGAAAATGTAAGGATGCTGGTAAAGCAGGGATTCGCCGTTAAAATAGATGTGAGTGAATAGTTGCACCCCTCGGCATGTTAAGTCCTTACTTCCCTCTTATTAGACCTGGATATTAATAGAAAGACAATTAAAAATAGCGTACATAAATATGTTATTAGGGCTATGAGCCGCGCATTTTTCGCTATAAATAGAGCTGCTTCTAAGGATAAATATGCGTTATCGAGCGAGCTTTTATCTGAAAGTGCGATTGAATAAAGTAGCTCGGCTATTTTTCTGAATGGGTATAAGAATGGGTTTGTTAGACTGATACTACTTATAGCCTCCTCCACATCAACTATAAGCGACCGATAAGCATATATGTCTGGTAAATTAAAGCCCCATGAATTAAATTTGTCAAAGAGGGATCTATTGGCGGCTAAACTTAAATAATAGCATAGAATGGCGTTACTCTCAAGTCTTTTGCCCCTTAATAACTTAAAGAGCTCAGCGTAATACTTGAGCCCACCATTTTCCTCAGCCAGATTACTAATAATATAATAAGATGACGTGTAAAGTACTCCTGTTTCTTCTGGCGCATAATATGGCGTCCACTCCTTGAGGAATCCAAGATTGCTCTTTTCCGAGAGATCAAGTATCTTAATGTTTTCATGAATTTCCTTCTTGATTATTGTAGCCCCATCATAGCCCATGCTTTCTGCAATCTCTATGCTAATAAATTGCGCGACCCCCTCATGGAACCACAGAAGTTTCCCCGGGGATATTTCAGCCCTCCACATGAAGTGATGTATGAGCTCATGTAACGCTATTACCTCAAGGTAGCCCTCCACATATCGCATAAAAATCATATTTATGTATATATCTCCTAACTGTTCTCCCTCGCTGAATGGGATATAGCCACCTATCGTCATGAGCGTGTAGAAATCTGAAATAAAGAACCTCACTCTTGCATGATCAAGCGTTACATTAAATATGTTAATAAGAGTGTCATATGTTGCATTATAAAAATCTATAATCTTCTGGGCGTATTTTTCATAACGTGTAACTGTAATAAACTCAAATATGCCATTTCTAAGAGTAATAATGTCTGCCTTATCATATATTAAGTCAAAGCCAATCTGTATTCTCAGAAAGTTCTCGTCAGAAGGGATATTCTTAAACAGGATACGATTTGTATCTGAGTTCCTATCAGCTGTGTAGGTACCTCTACTTCCGAGCGCGATAGCTTCATTTGTTCTTGCCCTGAACCTCCCTGGAAATATTATAATTGCCTCAAAGTAATTTCCCGATTTAAAGCCTATTTGTGGTGAATAAAATATTCCGTGCGGCGACTCTGACTCAACAACAATTGCCGCCAGAGGAAAATCATATTCTATAATTATTTCAAAACCTGTGCTCTCTGAGATGAAATTAAAGCTTAACACTTTATAGAAATAGTATTCTGAGTCATTAATCATCCAGTTAAGTAAATTCCCACGAACAGTTCTATTCGTCCAATCGATGAACTTTGGAACGAGGAGCCAGGATGACCCCCTCGGAAGACTGCTTTTATAAATTATTTTAACATGTGCATCCCCATCCTCATTAACATCAAATTCGTATATGAAAGCACCCTCATATTTAGGGGAACTAGCTTCTACAATTATCGATGTGGTAAACTGATACTGTACGAATAAAATAACTAATGAAATTAATAATAAAAAAGATAATATGGTATGAGACTTGAAAGGCGCTTTCATCATCCATCAACATAATAATATTGCCCTCCCCTATTAAAAATAACTGGAAACTGCATCAACTAAATTTATATAGGGCTATCAGCAAAGTTTATATTGGAAATACGCATAATCAAGAATTTGCAGAATCTTTGGAAAATGCACCTCCCCAACAAAATGTTGGTGGGGGGAAGGGCAAAAGTGAGAGTGTCCTCTCACAATGACTGCCACGCATAGGCCAACGCCAGACAGGTGCTGAACCCGAGTAGGCCCGACACGCCGACGCCGCCTGGTGGATAGCTCGGCTTGGGCGCCGAAGAAGGGCGCGGCAAGCTGCGATAAGCCCCGGGGAGGCGCATGCAGCCGTCGATCCGGGGATCCCCGAATGGGACC
>JAWAXL010000060.1:0-7809 GCA_038820405.1 Bathyarchaeia archaeon | reverse complement strand
TAGGCTGACTCCGACAGGTAGGGGTACGTTGTTTAGAGCTAAGAGATGGTTTTATTCCACATTTTACACTAAGGCTCCACCAGAAGTCAAGGAGGAGAATAAAAGGACTTGGGTCAGCTTAGCTGGGAAGATAATCGAGGAGCTTAATAAGCGTGATGCCTCAAATAAACCAGCAAGGCTAACAATAAGTTATGAGATTGGCCCAAGAGGGGAATTTAAGCCGATTTCGGCGACAATCGAGGTAATGGAGATAAAACCCGTAGAAACATTCACAATAAAAATAGAATAGAGAAAAGTGGGAAGAGAAAATTCTCTTATTTTAAACTCTATATTTTTTATGAAATATGGAAGCCATCAAATTATTTAACGGATTCTCATTTAAGCTTCACTAAGACAGGTCAACTCTATAAAATCTTCTGGCTAGAAAATACCTCTTGTGGGTCAAAGAAATGCTTAAGGCTAAATATAGGAGAGAATGAAGTAGTATAACAGGCTTATAGAAAAGTCTTAGAAAAACCATGACGCTATAGTTGAGATGAAGATAAGCTTAGCCTGCTATAAAATTATCAAAACTAAAAATGTGAAATACTCATGGTAATATAGGAAGCAAAAATACAATGTAGGGAATGTTAGAGACTTCTTACTCTCCAGAAATTTTTCTTAGCTCTCCACTCTTTCAACCCTAATTTTATCTCCATCCCTAACTTTTTTGAAGATTTTTGGATCTCCAATAACCTTCGCGAAGACATTTACTGGATCCGCTGGCCTAATTTCATTCCCTCGGCTTATTGGCGTAGGCCCAAAGAATATACAGAATCCTCTCCCAGGGGGCCAGTATCCTACGTCGCCAACTTCAACAACCTCCTGTGGATTCTCCTCACTAATCTCAACTGGTATTGTAAAGTATACTTCATCACCCCATCTATGGGCTATACTCTCAAAGGGGAGCTTTTTCCAAATAGCTGCTGCAGTTCTTGGATTCTTATCCTCTAACATTTCGGCCTCCATAACACCAATCCTATCACACTTAATCCTAATTCTCTTCAATAAAGCAACCCCCCTCAAAGTCTTTAGTAGGGACCAAGTGGTTATTTAAAGTTATTTCCCAGCTTTATTTGGAAAGTCTATTATATATCATTTCAACAAATCACTTATCTGATGTGGTGGGTGGATGAGGGAGATAAAGTACACTAAAAGCATATGTCCAGAATGCCTAAAGGTTTTAGATGCGGTAATCTTTGAAGAGAATAATGTTGTATACATCAAGAAGGAGTGCCCGGAACACGGTCTCTTTCAAGACGTTTACTGGTCTGATTATGACCTTTATGAGCGGGCAAAGAAGTTTGATTTTGTTGGCGCTGGTCTTGAAAACCCAAGGACTAACACTAAGAGCGGCTGTCCATATGACTGTGGAATCTGCCCCCAACATAAATCGCACACCGCATTAGCAATAATAGATGTAACAAACAGATGTAACCTACGCTGTCCAGTATGCTTCGCAACTGCTGGTGCAACAGGCTACGTTTACGAGCCAACACTAGATGAGATAGAAAATATGCTGATAAATCTACGTAACAATAAGCCAGTTCCAGCTGACGCACTACAATTGTCTGGTGGTGAGCCAACAGTCAGAGATGACCTCCCAGAAATAATAAGGATGGCTAAGGGGCTAGGCTTTAAGCATGTTGAAGTAAATACTAATGGTCTTAGGATGGCTTCTGATCCAGATTACTGCCGCTCTCTTAAAGAGGCTGGTATGAGCACAGTATACTTACAATTCGATGGTCTCGCACCAGAAGTATATAAATTCACTAGGGGCGTTGATTTAGTTGATGTTAAAAAGAGGGTTATTGAGAACTGTAGAAAAACTGGAATTGATAGCGTGGTTCTAGTCTGCACGCTCATAAAGGGCGTCAATGACTGCCAGGTAGGTGACATAATAGGGTTTGCTGTTGATAACTTTGATGTTATCCGCTGTGTAAACTTCCAGCCAGTCTCATTATGTGGAAGGATACCAGCTGAAGAGCGAAATAAAATGCGCATAACAATACCAGATTGGATAAAAATAGTTGAGGAGCAGACTAATGGTCAAATAAAGAGGACTGATTTTTATCCAGTGCCCACCGCCGTGCCAGTCTCTAGAGCCGTTGGAGCCCTCAAAAACAGACGCTACGTTGAATTTACAGCCCACCCACACTGTGGAATGGCAACCTACATCTTTGTTGAGAATGGGAAAATTGTTCCAATAACTAGGTATGCAAACGTGGACAAGTTTATTGAGTCTATGATAAAAGTCTATGAAGAAGCGAGAAAAGGATACGGTTTAAGGGCGAAGCTACGCCTCATGGGAGCATTAAGATACATTAAGTTTGGCATGCTGAGGAAGTATATATGGCCAGTGCTAAAGACAGGTAGCTATAAATCTCTAGGAGACCTTCATAGGAGGATGATATTAATCTCGGCAATGCATTTTATGGATCCATACAACTTTGACCTTGAGAGGGTCCAGCGCTGTGTTATACACTATGCTACTCCAGATGGGCGTATAATACCATTCTGCACAATGAACTCCATACATAGACCCATAATAGAGAAGACCTTAGGGATATCCATCGAAGAGTGGGAGAGGAGAAAAAGAGTGCCATCAATAATGAAAGAAACTTATAAATCTTAATTCATTTTTCAATATAGAGAATGGAGGTAAAATAGGATTGGGTGGGAAGAAGAAGCCAACTCTCTCACAGGCTGAGAAGATCCAATTAAGGGAGATGATTAGAGAAGAGGGGGAAAAGGAGACTAAACCAAAAACCCAAACAGTAAAAGCGGAGAAGAAGCCTCCAAGTGTGATCATGCCGAACATAAGAGACGAAAAGATTATAAAGGAGATACAGAAAATGAAAGTTCTAACGCCTTATACTGTTGCATCAAAATTTAACTTGCGTTTAAGTATTGCAAAAGACTTTCTTGAGGAACTTTATAGGCAGGGAGTGATAGACTTCGTCTCTAGCGGTAGACATATAAAAATTTACAAACCAGCATAACAGAGATTAAAGGATCTGAAAAACGCTTTTATAAGGCTTATTTAGATAATAGTCTTAAGTAGTAGCGGTAGTAATTTCAGCAATTTCCATGCGGATTCTAAATTTAGAGAGCTTATATAGCCTATTACCTCTTGTGGATTCTTTTTAAACATGTCAAAAGACTTCTCAACTATTTGAAGACCTCTCTTTAATAGTGCTCCTATAATTCTTCTCTTATCAAATACGCCCTCAGGGATAATAAGTTCATCAATAATTTCCTTTGAGTATTTTATGTCATGTTCGTAGCATTCAAAGAACAGCTCCCAATGAGCATTTCTCATATGGTTTATAGTAAAGGCTTTTTCCTTCTCCAATCTACTTGGGCTCATGGCTGAAAAGAAGAGGGGGAAGAACCATTGCCTAGAACCCTTTAACTCATCCACCAGCTCTAAAGTTTTCATAATGTCATCCTCATTCTCCTCTGGAAGCCCCACTATAAGGGTTGTGCATGGATACCAGTGATTTTCATTGAGTATATAGGTGGCTTGGACAACTACTTCAGGCCAATCTTCAGGTGGAAACGGCTTGGGCTTCCCAATCATATACCTCTTAATTAATCTGGGACTCCCCGTCTCTAAGCCTATCTGTGGACCGAAGAATGGATTTTTCTCATCGTATCCGCAAATCTCACTGAGAGAGCGAATTAAACCTGGAGCTTGAACGACATTTGAAAATGATATATGTGTAACGCCTACGGATTTTACTCCCTCTAATGCTAATATTGATTTATATAGGTTTAAGACAGCCTCGCAATTGACATTTAAGTCCTTTGATCCATAACGCAACCCATCATCAGATATTAAGCTTGCAAATCTAATTCCACCGCGAACATTAACTTTAACTTCCTCAATTATATGATCTAATGGAAAACTTATCCATCTCCTAGCAGTCTGCGTACAGAATTGGCAGCCTCGGCCACAACCTCGCGTTATCTCAACGTGCCCGCTCCTCGCCGGGTTAATTATTCGAGGTATGGACTCAGCTTTAACTAGCCCACCATATAGTCTACTAGGCAGATTCTCTCCCCTAACAGCCCTCCTAAAAATCTCCGCAATGATTTCCTCCCCCTCACCAATAATAATCGTGTCAATTCCAAGCGATTTAGCATCATTATCAGAAATCTGCCATGCTCCCGGACCTCCAACAATTATTTTGATGTGTCTTCTATGTTTCTCGATGACGCTGTTCTTGAGAAGTCTCCTAAATTCTACAGCTGTACATGGTTCCCCGCCACCCAGCAGGCTACATAGTGTATGGGGTACTGGAGCATAGCCTTTAGGATCAACGGTCGTGATGCCAATAACCTTTGTTTTCTCACTAACAACCTTGCCAAGATTATCAGGATGAACAACAATAACTTCATTCTCATCAAAGCCATTCTCAATCAGGACAGATTCGATTTTTCTAAGCGAATATGGAGCTAAAATAGCCTCTCCATTCTTATTAGAGGGAATTCTTGGGCAAAGAAAGTAATTTAAAATAAACTTTGGAATAAGGCGTGCGGGAAGACAAGTTAAGAAGCCTCCACCATCAAAACCACTATAATTAGTAAATAATGTTCTGTCCGCGGTTAAGACTATTTGAAAACCGTCCTTTGGCTTTTCCAAGTGGCCAGTAAGCCATATCACCCCCGGACATATTATATTTGTTTTATATTATTTCTTATTATTTATTATTTACTTTACATTAATATTTTAACATTGATGAGCACATCTAGAATATCTGTGATAATAATTGCTGAGGAGCTAGGCGAGGCGCATGGGGTTCTGATTAGGATATTCTCTCCAAGAACGGTTGATGCCATTGTTAGACTTCTTCCGCTAGAGGGGCGAGCAGCCCCTATGGCGGAACAAAATATATTTTGAAATCCCGTTAAAGATGGGCGCTGAGAAGCCAAGAGATTTTGTGAAGAAAGGTGATATGGCTTACTGGCCACTTGGAAAAGCCATTTGCATATTCCTTGATGATATGCGCCCCTACAGCCCGGTGAATCTAATTGGACAAGTCACAGAGGGCATAGATTTACTTGCCAAGGTCAAGAGTGGAACAAAGATGAGAATTGTAGAAAGCGAAAGTGGCGGGCCCGGAGGGAATTGAACCCTCGACCATCCCGGAGCATCTTATATTATAGATGCCCTCGCGGGTGTCTCTGAGAGCGGCTTAAGAGCATCGACCCCACCTCCTTCTGAGGCGGGACCGCCGCTCTACCTTGCTGAGCTACGGGCCCACCGCCGCTTTTCCAAGATTAAGAATAAGTTAATTGGAAAGTTAATAACTTTTCTCCTCTTAAGATATGCGCACTCTATATTCTTTAATCTAAATTTCTTTTTAAGAATATTTTGTGGTGTCATGTTGGGATGGGCGAGCTTATATTTATTGGGCTAGGTCTCTATAATTGCCACGACATCTCACTTCGCGGTCTTCTGGAAGTTAAGAGGGCGGATTATGTTTTCGCAGAATTGTATACAAGTTTAATGCCCGGCTTTAATATTGGGGAGTTTAAGGAGATGACTGGCAAGGATATAACTTTAATTTCAAGGAAGGATATTGAGGATAAGGAGGGAGAAATAATTCTCAAAAAAGCTTTATACAGTAAAGTGGCGCTTCTCGTTCCAGGAGATCCCATGATCGCGACTACCCATATAGCCCTCAGGATTAAGGCTGAAAAGATGGGAATTAAAACTAAGATTATTCATGGGGCGTCAATACTCTCGGCAGCAATAGGACTATCAGGTCTCCAAAATTATAGGTTTGGTAAAAGCGTCACAATAACATTCCCAGAAGGCAACATCATATCACAAACGCCTTACATAGTTATATATGAGAATAAGACCCGCGGTCTTCACACATTATGCTTTCTAGATATTAATGCCGAGGAAAATAGATATATGAGCATTAGGGAGGCTTTAGAGATACTTTTAAGGTTAGAGGATAATAATCGGCTACGCCTTCTCAGGGAAGATAGCCTAGCCATTGGCGTGGCGAGGGCTGGATCGGAGAACCCGATAGTTAAGGCTGGCGCCCTAAAGGATTTAATGGAATTTGACTTTGGTGGTCCGCCGCACACGTTGATTATACCGGCGGATAAGCTTCATTTTATGGAGGCTGAGGCTTTAATAACCTTAGCAGGTGGTCCGAAATGGGTTATGGAGATGGTTAGATGAACGGTGTAAGTATAGAGGAGAGGACACGAAGATATATACTTAAGACCGAGATGGTTCTTAGGAACATAAGGATCATAGAAAACTCTATATTCATCGGTGGGAAGCATGCGATGAGAGTTATTGATGAGGCTAAAAGATATTTTGAGGATGCAAAATATTATTTTGAGAGAAAAGAATATGAGGTTAGTTTAACATCTATAGCCTATTGTGAGGGACTATTAGACGCTCTGCGCATACTCAGATTAGCTGAATTCGAGTGGTAGGTTGCGGAGCCATGAAAGATGAAAAACAGAGAAAGGAGAAAATTGTGTTGGCTGAGGGAACATTTGATCTCCTACATTATGGGCATATTCATTATTTAGCCAGCGCGAAGAGAGCTGGTGGAGGAAATGCTAAGTTAGTAGTTATAGTTGCTAGGGATAAAACCGTTGAAAGACTTAAGGGTAGAAAACCTATTTTGCCGGAGGATCAACGGAGAGCTATCGTTGAATCATTAAAAGTTGTAGATGAAGCAATTCTCGGATATGAGGACATGAACATGTATAAAGTTATAGAGACTATCAAACCAGATATAATAGCTCTTGGATATGATAAAGTCAACTTAGAAGAGGAGCTAAAGAGATATATTAAAGAAAAAGGCTTGAACATAGAAGTTATAAGAATGAGCAAATTCAACTCTGTTGAACCAAATAGCTCCTCAAGCATAAGAAGGAAGATAATTGAGGAATATCAGAATCAGATGAAAAATAATCTCTAGAGGTAATAAGGCATTACATAAGATCTTTTAGTATTTTAAATTCTGCCTAGTGATGGAGGATGAGAATAGGCTTCCATATGTCCATACATGGATCCATTGATAAGGCTGTTGACAGAGCCCTTAAGATTGGATGCAATACCCTTCAAATATTCACAAGAAACCCAAGGGGATGGGTTGCTAGACCACTTAACGATAGTGAGGTTAAGTCATTTATAAATAAGGTTAACATGAATGATATTAGACCAGTCTTTGCTCATATGCCCTACTTATCGAACTTAGCATCCCAGAGAAGCGATGTATATATGAAATCGGTTGAAACCCTTATAACTGAGATGAGGCGGTGCGAAATGCTGAAGATCCCATATTTGGTGACGCATCTTGGAAGCCACCTAGGATTCGGCTCCAAAATTGGCTTAGAAAATGTAGTTAAAGCAATAGATAAGGCATTTTCAGTTGCTGGAGAGAAGGTAGTCCTCCTCCTTGAAAATACAGCAGGAGCGAAGAATAGCGTTGGTGGATCCTTTAGGGATCTTCAGTATATATTGGAGCGAACATCACATTTAGATAAAATAGGAATATGCTTTGATACTTGTCATGCATTTGCAGCAGGTTACGACCTCAGAACTGAGGAGGTGATAGAGAAGACAATTGAGGCTATCGATGATACCGTAGGCTTTGCTAGGCTGAAGCTAGTTCACCTAAATGACTCACGGGGAGATCTAAACTCTCATATAGATAGACATGAGCATATAGGGCTAGGTAAGATTGGGGAGAATGGCTTCAGGATAATATTGAAGAGTAAATTTGC
>JAWAXL010000059.1:0-8226 GCA_038820405.1 Bathyarchaeia archaeon | reverse complement strand
TGAACATCCTTTAGGAGCGAGTTATAGTAGTATGCGTTTTCACGATGCCTATTTACAAATTCTTCTATTCTTTCAAGTTGTGCTAGACCTATAGCTGCTTGAAGATTGGTTAGGCGATAGTTGTATCCCAAAATATCGTGGACAAGCCATTTCCTCAAATTAACGTTGTATCCTTGATCACGCAGTTTTCTTACTTTCTCAGCTATTTCGCTATTGTTAGTGGTTATCATTCCCCCCTCGCCAGTAGTAATTATTTTATTAGCGTAGAAGCTGAAGCATCCTATATCTCCCATGCTACCAACTTTTTTCCCTTTATATTCCGCTCCATGCGCCTCAGCAGCATCCTCTATAACGTACAATCCATGTCTTTCTGCTATTTTCTTAATCGGATCCATATTTACAGGGTGACCATAGATATGAACAATCATTATGACCTTTGTTTTACCTGTAATTTTTTCTTCTATCTTTTCAGGGTCTATATTCCAGGTGGAGATTTCGGAGTCAACGAGTACTGGTTTAGCGCCTAAGTATTTTGCTACATTGGCACAAGCTATCATTGTAAACGTGGGCATTATTATTTCATCGCCAGGCTGGATGTTGAGGGCTGCTAACGCCAGATGAAGCGCCGCCGTTCCACTAGATACCGCGATACTGTGGTTTACGCCTATGTATGATGCGAATTTCTCCTCAAATTGATCAACGAATTTACCTTTCGAAGAAATCCAGCCGGTTTTAACACATTCAACTACGTATTTCTCCTCGTTTCCCGTAAGAACGGGCTCAGCTATTGGAATTTTCCTTAAAGGCTTCATAAGAAGTCAAATCCTCCTTAAATTATGTTTCCCTAATATTGAAGCGTTGAAGGAAGCGTTCTCTAAGTTCCTCGTCTGAGGAATCGAAGGTCGTAGTTGGACTCTGAGTGGCGGCTGCTTGATAGCTTTGCATGATTATCTTCACGGACCTGTATCCATCGTAACTGGTTGGTTTAGGATGGAGGCCTTCTCTGTAATCCCTTACAAAGTCTTCTAGCTCTAAGTCGTATGAAAGCTTCGGATGTTGGGTGTAATCTTCGCATGTAGGCTCTTCGTCGCTCTTACCATATGTGATTATGGCCCTAGACCACCTGGAATCTACATGAATGTAGCCGTTGTCTCCGTGAACTTCAAAGTACATGTATCCAGACCTCTCTGTCCAAGAGGAATGTATAAATGCGAACCCTGATCTTGAAAGCCCGTAAATCGCTACAGCATTATCTTCGAGCTCGCTAATGTTATGCTTAAGTGTGGCCAGTCTACAAGCTTGGCATCTAACTATTTCGTCAACGAGGTAGCGGATTAAATCTATGAGGTGAACGCCATTGTCAATTAATGTGCCACCTCCAACCATTTCTCTTTTCCTATACCAGCTTTTGCTCAATAGATGTAGGCCCTCATTACCAATCCAGCCCCTAAAGAATAGCGCGTTTCCAATGAAGCCCCGCTTCATGAGTTCTGAGGCTTTAAGCACGTTTGGGAAGTAGCGGGGATTTGATCCCACCTTAAGCATGGCCCCTTTCTCTATGGACTTCATAACCATTTTGTACGCTAAATCTACGCTTATGGTCATCGGCTTTTCACACCAAACGTCTCTCCCAATCTCGAGGAGTTGAACCGTAATCTCGTAATGGAATACATTCGGCACGGCTACGATGACGACATCATAATCTTTTCTTGATAGAAGCCCGTCAAAACCGATGCTCTCAATGCCATATTTTCTTCCTAGATTTCTTGTTAACTCTTCGTTGACATCTACTATGTAGGCTAATTCTGCTGCTTCACTTCGCAAGATCGAGTTTATCCTTTTTAATCCGAAGCCTCCGATTCCGATGACGGCAAACCTAACTTTATCCATAAAACTTACCTCCTAACTATTTTGTAGCCGCTATCACCGCAACATTCCAAGTATTTTCGCTAGGCGGTTTATCAAGATATGGAAACTCACAAAACTTTAAAACCTTAAAGCCCGTCTCACTTAGGTAGTGAATTAGCTCCTGTGGAAACAAATATCTTAGAACGTGCACTTCACGAACTTCATCTACGATTTTTCCCTCTTTAATCGCTATGAGGTAATAATTCGACTTTACGATGCAGTTAAACGTATCCAATTCAGGTACAACGGTTCTCACCACTTTAATCCCTTCCTTCTCAACAATTTTGACTCTGCTGGAGGGTTTAATCGTTAGCACGGCAGGACCATACCAAAAATCAAAAATGAATAAAGCGCCTTGCTTAAGGTGTCTCCTAACATTCTTAAACGCTTTAATCAAATTATCAGTTTGAATAATATAGTTGATTACTGCAAACATGGATATGCAAGCGTCGAACTCTTCGTTTAAATTAAAGTCCACAGCATCAGCCACCATAACCCTCGCACTTACTTTGTATTTATGAATCTTTTCCTCAGCGATGTTCACCATCGATTCTTGTTTATCAATTCCCGTGACTTCATAGCCTCTTCTGGCTAAAGGTATTAGATGACCACCAGTTCCACAACCGACATCCAATATCGTTTTGACAGGCTTAATTGAAGAATACTGTTTAAATGCTTCTTCTATAAACTCACATTCTTTTTCATAGTCTTTGTCCATGTAAAGTAAATCATAATATTTTGAGTAAATTTTTTCAAAACTCATGTTTTCACCATACGCGCACACAAAGTTTTTTCAAACCCATGTTTTGCAATATTCTTAAAAAATTTTGTTTAAAAGCATATTCATCAAACAATTGTGCTCTTCTAATAGCCTTGCAAGAATAATTATGGAACTCACTACTATTCAGATTCAGTAAATGGATGATTACTTCTGCGCACTCACTTATCGTATTAAAACCGAAACCATATTTACCTTCATCTAAAATTTCATCCCAAGCTCCCCTCCTAACCTTTGGCACAATAGGCACACAACCTGCAGCCATCCCCTCCAATATACTCATATTAAAACTTTCAGGCTCCGTCTGAAATGACAATATAATCTTTGATTCTTTAAGTATCTTCACTAAATTCTCAATATCGACATCTTCCAGAATTATTATATTGTCCGATATTTTAAGGTCTTCCGCTATCTCTTTTAGATGACTAATATATCTTTTTGATTTCTTCCCCGAAGACGCACCAATAAGATAGAGTACAGCATCCTTACTCTTTTCTAACACTTCTCTCATAATATACAAGGACAATTCGATTCTCTTATCTGGAGAAAATCTTCCCACGTGAACTATTTGATTCCTTTTATTTCTCGCTTCACAGTTAAAGAAATAGTTGCTTATAGGTGGGTAGAGTGTACCCGCTGTTCTCATGCCGAAAACCTCCCAAATCTGTTTTCCAGTAAATCTACTATGGGCAATTATTGGAATATTTTTTCGAGGTTTAGATATTTTAAACAGCATGCATCTAATACTTCTTTTTAAGAAATTCTTGGGAAGATATGGTACTGATAACTCATAAACTAAAAAGGGATAACTGCGAGGAATAAAGTTTAGCATGAAATAGCAATCTACGGCTAAAATGAATTCAACATGCTGTAACATTTTTATCAAAAGTGGCAAAGCAACAAACTGGTATATTAGTTCTTTATTTGGAAGAGTTTTTATTAGCTTGGGGGCGTAAACCTCTTTCAGTCTAATTTTTTTACCATAGATCCTTTTAATTTCACCTAATCTGGGTTTATTCAAGGATAGAAGATAGACATCACATCCATTTTGATTAAGTAGTTCAATGATTGTAACAATACTTTTCTCTATCCCACCACCTGTTGCTAAATCTTTGTCCACAACAATTCCTATATTTTTTACATTTTTAAAAATGTAGATATCAAACATCTTTCATTACTTCAAAACCTTCTTTAGGAAAGAGAGAAAAAGCCTCTTTTCTTCTAACATTTTACTACGGTCAGCGTAAGTAAGTTCATGGGTGATAGATGATGCGCCGACCTTATCAAAAATTCTACTTTTGATGTTTTTTTTAAAAAGCATTGCAGGATTACCATAAGCTAAAGTTACAACACATGCATGTACCCTTGTAGAATAAGTAGCTTTGCAGTTTCCATACAAAGCTAAATAATCAAAAGGGTTATTTGAGATGAATAAATTACGGATTGTAGGCAGTATGGATAAGCGTGCAGGAATTAATGGTAAACGTAGACCACGAACTCCATGAATTGTATAAATGCACATGCTCGCTGGAGTCCTTATTTTCCTTGAAGGTCTTTCCTCGATATTTATAATAATGAATTCTGGTAGAGATAGTTTAGGAGGCGAATAGAAATCTGAAACGAAGAACGCACAATCTATCCCGTTATGGGCATAGCTGAATAATCCCTTATAATTTTTAAAAGCTATAGAATCCCTTGATATAAAGGCATAGGATTCGATTTCACTATAAAACTTTCGAACTTTTGAAATCTCCTCGTCCGAATAATCATGTCCTCCCCCTCCCATGATTATTACCTTGCAATTTTTATTTGACTTTAATAGCTGTTGAATCTCGCGAGCGTTAAGTTCGATAAACTTTTTAGAAAGAACTTCTCCGGAGAAGACTAAGTAATCAGATTGAATCTTAGAAATTAATGGAAAACTATGCCTATGATCCCCCATATATTTATCACAAATGGATTGGGGGTCGTCTGAGATAAAGTGAATAATAGCATCCGGACAAGCTTTCTTAAGCAAATAAAGTGCACCTAAGTCGATAAATGCATTACCAATATTGCTATACCATCCTCCACCTAAGTAAGTAATGTGGATATAGTCTGAGGAAATTCTTGACTTATAATTTTCCGTATTTGTCATTGGTTCTTAAGTCTCCTCCCTAAGACTATTATAGAAAATTACGCTTCCGCCGTTTGTATATATCATATCCATGCTATTTAGATCCGTGGTTATATCAGAAGTCTTCCATATCCACTCTTTTTCCCATATAAACTTCGTCATTATTCCATCTCTCCAGTTTACCTTCCTAAGGTATACATACGTGCCCGTGTCTAGGTCTTTTATGGTAGTAGGTGTTAGCAAATTTTTGCCTGGAGAACCCATGCCCACAAACATTCCATAAGAAGATAGTACTTTTATAGCATAATAATCAGAGGATACAAGTGATGTTGCTCTGTACTTTGAAAGCCATTTTGCACTAGCTATATCCTCCTCCGCAAAATAACTACAATATAAAGAGGCTTTCTCAAAAGGTGTACCAAAAGATTTTATGCGAGCTTGACTTATTGCTACAGATCCTACATCTTTTTCTCCCATAATTTCCGTAATGAAACCAGTGTTAAAAAGTAAGAATACGGCCATAAATATGGCGAAGATTTTCACAGCATCCATATCTATCCTGAGAACTTTATTTATAATCCTCAATAAGCTTAAAAATCCAAAAATGCAAAATGGTGCGAGGAAGAGGAGGATAACGCAGTAAGACCTATCTATGGACATCCCATATCTAGTGACATAAGGAAATAGACTGACGCCCAAGAAGCCAATAGAGGGAATGGCGAAGGAAGCGTATTCAGATCTTAAGTTCCAATTCTGCATATACGCTCTCTTCAGCTTCTCAAAGATAAAAATCAAAAAACCTAAGATAATCAATGCATTAGTTATTAAATGTAATCCCTTGAGAATGATTTTAGAAATGGATGGGCTTTCTTTTATAAGTAACATTAGAGTGTCTGAAGTCTCAGGGTTGAACATTTCATATATGTTGGATATTATCCTTTTACCCATTGCTATAATCGATTCAAATGTGCATCCTGCGGAAACATACATGTACCAAGCGATTGTAAACACTATATAAAACAGGATAAAGGAGATAAGCGGGTTACTTTCATAATCCTTAATCAAAAGCTGAAAAGCTAAAGCTATGGGGATAAAAATTAGGAATAAGTAAGATACACCATAGTGGGACGTTATTAAAGAGAATGCGAATAATATAAGCATGAATCTGTCCGCAATATTCCTCCCTCTTGATATAAATATTAGTATAATTAGCATAAGGAAGAACATGGCAAAACCTTGCTTCACGAATTCTGATAAGTAATTGTAAAAAGGGCGTACGGACAGAAAGAAGTAAGTTGAAAGAAACGCATATTCCGGCTTGATCTGCTTTTTTAGGATTAAATATAATCCAACAGGTATCAAAGAGAATACTATCGGATAAATTATTTTGAAAACCTGTGAAATATTCATTAGGCATAATCGACTGAGCACAGGGATAAGTATGTTTATAGACGCAACTGCGTTATTCTGATTGGCCATGTAAGAGGGATTCCAAATTCCTTCTTTAAACACCAGATTCGAAAAACCATATTCGTGATGATTGTCTCCTCCAAAAGAAGGTGATGATAACACAACATGATAAATAAGAGATAATGACGCTGAAAAAATTATCAGTGGGTAAAGCGGTTGTAACTTATTTGACAACGATAAGAATGCCATCAATGCTATAATTACTAGTAGTATGAGAAGCAACAGGTTGCTTCCTTCGTAATAGACCATATAGGCTCCCAAGGCGGCTAGGAAAATGGGTAGCAGAAACGCGATTAGCCAGGGAACAAGAGTCTTTTCTATTTGAAAAATTATAGTGCTGTTTCTTCGCCTATAGAGGCAGAAGATGGATAGAGCTGTGGATAGAGCTATTATAGATACGTTTACAGGGCTCCTTGAGAGAGGGCGAGTGATCCCTATAAGTGGGCCTACAAAGTTTAATATTAATCCTAATATAAGGAGCGACGTGAGACTTAAGCCGATAGAACATAGAATGAAACTTGTCACATCAGTTTCATTAATTCTTAAGGTAAGCATTAGAAGCATGCCTGAAACCAGAAGCGAATAAAACATTCCTATTATTTGTCTTAGAAGCGGGATTTCAATTCCGACAATATTGAGAATGTAAACTGCAATAAAGATTACATTAAGGATTAATGAGATTTTTGGAACGTTAATTTTAACGTCTATTTTATGAGTTGACATATCGCTCTCCCCGCACTTTTTCCAGCTTATTATTTTTTATATCTGGGAGCACATTGTTTGCAAATAAGTATGGAATTCGGCTAAATAAACGTTATAAGAAAATGTTTTCTACAATACCAATAAGTCTGATGGAAAGGACATGATGTTTAACAACCAAAAAACCGTTGTTTTTCAAAGCTTTATAAAGTTTTCCAGTTAAAAACTGTTAAATGTTAGGAGTTTTCAAAAGTTTTAAGCTCTCTAAACTTGCGTCCCAGTATAGGGATCCTCAATAAGTCGGCCACCATGCTGGAGTACGCGTTAATATCTTTCTATTAAATCATATAAGTTTTAGTTTAAAGGTTACAATTGTAATTGACGCCAACATATGATGAACGTATCTTTTATTCGCATCCATTCTTTAAATGAATAACTGTTTACTTTAGTCTTATACCCAAACGTTTTCAGAAAACCTATGAGCTTTTCTAAATATTTACGGTTTACTTCATAGTTTTCTCGTATTCCAAAGTAAACAAGAGGAATATGAGAATAAATCATATGGTCCCATTTAATATGTGGCTTCACCATCATTTTGAGATCTGGAAGATTGTATTTCAAGATCCATTTTTTTAGAAATCTAAAAAGGTTTTGAAGGACAATTTTGTTGAAAGGTAGTGTCGTATAATCTTTGAGGTTTGATTCCATATATTTTTTCTGGAATTCCAGCCAATCGCTGAAATCTATGTCATATCCAACTTTTACTATATGCCTTAAAACTTCATCACAGATTCTGCTAACTTGAAACCAGTATCTCTCTTTATCATGAGGTGTACTATTTAGAATGCTTAGTTTGCGATTCGTTGCATCGACTGCAAAATTGGCAAGCGCCTGGACGTAGGAAAAATTGAATTTACTTATGGATTCCTTGAAAATTCTGTTTCTTTCCTTATATGATGGAGTATACTTCCCGATTGTTAGGAGTAAAGCGTCTTGACATGCTAGGACTATTTTGTCGGTCCAGAATACCATTTCATCTGTTGGTCTATGTGGCGAGAAATGCTCTAATGCCTCCGCCATCCTGTTTAGTATCAGCTTTATCCCCTCCCAAAGCGGTATATCTTCTGGTTTAAAGCTTGGAATCTTCTCTAAGTAGTTTTTACCATAAATTACCTTTGAACCGTACTTTAAGTCGTAGTTTGCTATTGATGGTTTAATTCTCTTTCTCATGAATGGAACTAGGAGATAAATGGTT
>JAWAXL010000058.1:0-8369 GCA_038820405.1 Bathyarchaeia archaeon | reverse complement strand
AGCAGCCCTTCCAATAATCCCATCATTTATAACTCTGAGGGCTCCTCCCCTAACACGATTCGTCTCTATGCGCGGCAGATTTCGATATGAAGTAACCTCAATAGGATCTGATGAAGGGCCAGTAACTTCAACTGGAATATTATTTAAGACGAATCTAACCTGTTCGTCTGAGACGCTATATTGGAAATTACCGACCTCGCGTTCATAGAGACGTAATTCCTCAATGAAGCGCTCTATTTCTTCTTGGGTGGGCTTATATCTATCCAACTGTAATAGCCTGCGAATAAAGTCCGTGATGACTGGTGTTAGAGCTGCTTCCGTCCCGCCGGCCGAGCGGATCGGCCCGGCAAAGTACACTGCGAGGTATCTTGATCCATCCATATTTGTCTTTATTGCAACCTTTGCGATGCCCTCAGTATATACGGCTGCTGTCACGCCCTCGGTTAATATTGCAAGGGCTGCTCTAGTCGCTAAATCCGCAGACCTCTCTTCGCCTAAATCACCAAACTTTCCAAGAACTATTTCCTCCGATATTTTGAAGGCAGCCTTTTCCTTCGACATAACCTTTGTTAACTCTCTTATTCTATTCGCCACTCCAGGCAGCCCAATGAAGCTTTCAACGAGACTGGCTAAGTCGCTTACAACCTCTATTTCAGGATATGGTTTTGGATCAACACCTTTAGCCCTAGCCCTTCTAGCAACCTCGTAAAGATCCTCTAAAGCCTGAAACAATTTAGTGAAGTATTCCTCATATTCCCGGCTTATTTTGTTTGGAACCCCCATCACGGATCATCTTCATTCAGTATGGATTCTACAGAGAATAATTGTATTCCACTTTTCTATTGGGCGGCCCATGATCCTCTCATATGTCTTCCTAGCAATTTCTTTTCTCTTTTCAACACATGCTTTACATTTACTATGTCTCATGTCTGAGGGACCATCACATTGACCACAATTCAGAAGTAAGGATTCGCCCAGACCCCTTAAAGTTGTCCAGGCATACTCTCGCTCATCATATTCCGGTTCAAAATCAGGCCAAATATCATATATATCTTCTTTCCCCAAAACCCTCTTAAGAGCTTCAAAATACCTCTCAAAAGATGTCAAGAGGGGTTCGCCTCCTTCAACTTAGATCTGACTCCTTCTCTTATTCCCCCAATTATCTCATTAAGCTTGCTTTTAACAATCTCTTTTTCTTTCCCCTCAACTATTGTTCCAGTAACCACTATATCGGCGCCAGACCTAACGGCCTCCCTAGCCTGATTACCATTTCTTATACCCCCGCCAACGATCAACTTTATGCTTATTGTCTCCCTAACCATCTTTATCATTTCTGCGGGGACTGGACGGCTGGCTCCCGATCCAGCCTCAAGATAAACGAATCTCATACCAAAAAACTCGGCAGCAAGCGCATGGGCAACAGCCAGCTCAGGTTTATTATATGGGATTGGACATGCTTTACCAACAACACCAGCCGATCCACCTTCACCAACAATTATATATCCAAGCGGAATTGCTTCTAGACCAATCTTTTTAATTAGAGGCGCTGCTAGAACCTGAGCGCCAGATATAAAATATGGGTCAGCTGAATTAAGAAGCGACATAAACCATATTGCGTCAGCATACTCGCTGATAGCAATTATATTATTTGGAAACAATATAACTGGAATGCTCACGGCCTCCTTAACTTGCTTAACAACGCTATTAAGTAGGTTCTGGGATACTATAGTTGTACCGCCAATCATTATAGCCGATGATCCTAAAGTTTCGCTATTACTCGATATTAAGGCCGCGGTTTTCGGATCGGTCTTCTCCGGATCTATAAGTGTTATGTGAATTGCTCCCTCATTATTAATCTTATCTAACAAATACTTTTCCACTTTACCAATCATCAAATTACTCTCCTAGCTCTTAAGCTCCATAAAATTCATCTATAAATTGACAGTATACATCTACTTCCCTAAAATATGGTTTTACTAACATCTCCTTTGTATATCCACAATTCATATTACCGCAACGAATTATCGCCTTTCTCTCTCCCCCATTTTCATCGGCAATTTCAATTCTAATAGACTGCTGATTACATTTAGGGCATAAGAAGAACTTAGGCAATTTCTTTTTTTGTATCCGTACTACCTTTCTCCGCCTTCTCCCCATCTTCAGCCCCACACTAATAAATAATAATATTAACTTTTTTAGTTCTTAAAAGTTTAGGGAATCATTGTTCAGGGAGGTTTGGGAAAATCTATTTTCTTTCTGTATACAAAATCGTATCCGAAAAGGAGGATGCAGCATGAAAGAGCCCTCATTGAAAGAGGAAATACAAATTTGGTTAACAAGCCTCAATAAAGATCCGGTTTTCAAAATGCTGCTAAAAAATAGCAATTTAACCAAAGTTCAGGCTGAAACATTCCTAATAGATATTTTAGCCGAAAAAATAATCAGCAAGAAATTAGTTTATGAAGAGAAAGCAAAGCTAAGGTTGATAAAATCAGGTGTAAGCCGCGGATCATTTAATAGAACCCTAGCTCAGGCGAGAAAAAACATAATTAGATCTATTTATACGGTAATCCTCCTAGGTTATCTGGGCATATTTGATGATCCCCGCCTAGAACCCTATATTGAAATAGCTAATAAAATTAGAGCTTATAGTGAAAAACATAGGGAAACTTGGGAGACAAAGAGAATAGGAGAAGATCAAATAAAAATACTGCAGACACTTCAAGATGAAATAGAGAAAAGATTATTTCGCCTATCGAAACCTAGGGCTCTTTCAGGCAAACCGTGACCTCACGCATCACATCACGTAACATCACGCTATGAAGAACCAAAATCAAAAACCCATTTGTCAAATGATTTTCTGAAACAAAAGCAATTTAAAGCTTAAATTACTTAATGATCATTGTGATTATAGGTGTGATCCATGCGTGATGCATATAAATCACATGATGTTTGAGGTGACATCATGGACGTCATATTAACATCAGTTTATTCAGCTCTCTTCTCGATAACATCGATCTTTCTTCTGATCTATTTTAAGCGGCTTAGAGACATTAATCTTGAGTATATAAAGTTAAGAAGAACTTTTGAAGATATAATCTTCAGTTTCAATAAAGATCTCCAGAAGATCGAAAGACAGATCCAGGAAATCACAAAAAGAGTAGAGGATATAGGCCGGAGGAAAGATGAGGGGGACATTCTATTCGCCGAACTAAAAGGAAAATTAGAGGATTTAATTAGTTTTAAAGAAAGTGTCGCCACGGAGATTGAAAGATTAAAAGAAAAGATTGAGAAACTATCTGCTAAGTGTAATGAGATTGAAGTGAAAATAGAGAATTTGAGGGCGGCTGATGACAGAAAATTAAGGTTTTATGAGGAGAAGCCTGCGGAGTCTTTCCCAACCAGATTTATGGAAAGGAATAAAGCTCTTACTTCCCTAACGGCTACGGAGCTAAAGGTTTTGGAGATTCTGGCGGAAGAGGGGGAGAAAACTGTTCCGGAGATAAAGGAGAGAATTGGCTTGACAAGGGAACATACGGCACGCTTGATGAAGAGTTTATATGAAAGGGGATATGTGGAGAGAAGAGATAATAAAATACCCTTTGTATATCGTTTAGCTAAAGAGATGGAAGAGATAATAAGGAAGAAGGAATAGCAGCAATCCTTTCTTTTTATAGGGGCTTCATTATTTCTCTTAATTCCCGTGATACAAGCCTAAAGAATGCTTTGTTTCCATTTTTAGTTTTAATTAGTATCCCTTTTTCAGCAAGCCTAGAAAGATATGTTAGAACGGTGCTTAAACCAATTGGCTCACCAACATCTCTCTCATAAGATTCTTGAACTTCTCTGGCTGAGAACCACGTTAGTGGAAAACTCTTCTTAACAATAAGCAGGATTTTATCCATTTTTGATAGATCCTGCGAATATTCACTAGAAGATTCCGCAATGGGTATACCACCGAGTAACTCAACCATGTCAAATATTTTTTGAACCTTCTCCCTAGTAACCCTTCCCTCAAAACTTATTGTATATCTGTTCCCAGTCTCATCATAAACCTCGATTTTCATCTTTCTTACGGGCACTAAACCTTCACCAGTAACATTCAGAACCATTAACATTTAACTACTTCACAAGTTATAAATTATTCGGTTAATTGTGAGTTTGAGAATTACTAAAATTTTTGTTATTTTCGTAAAATAAAGAAAATTTTCAAGAATTTATGTTAACAGAATTAACATCTTAGAAAACTTATCAAAAAAAGAAAAAAATATTTTCTTTCCATTTTTCCACTAGAAACGAAGGGGTAGTTTTTTAACAAAAAGTTAAACTTAAAAATGTCTCTTAATCAGAAAAAATTGATAAAAAATGTTAATTATGACTATAGTTTAACAGTTACTTCACATAAAAGTTAGTTTGCCGCTTCTTCGAGTCGTCTTTTAAGGTCGTTAAGACGAAAAGAATATCGGGGGGACCCCATTGTTTCTATTGGAAATTATTGAGCGATTTTCTAAAGGTTAGTTTTAAGATAGTTAGAGAAGAATTATGGTTTCACTAAAAATGCTTTCTAGATTTTCTTGAACTAGTTTTTGAGAATTATGTATAAAAAGTTGTATAAGTGATATTAAATATGACTTTTCCCTAATAAAATTGGGAGACTATTTTTCTAAAGATAAATAAAGATAATGAATAAATGAAGACTTTTCCAATAGAAATAGAGGGGTAGGAGACTCTTTTCTTTAGGACTTTTAATTCTTTAATCTATTTTTTTGTATGAGAGCTCTTAATTTCAGTAGACCTCTTTTATATCTTTTCGAGAGGAGGATTTAGAGGAAATGGGAAAGCGGGCTGATATTCTAGATGAGGTGTTTGCACAATTCCTTAAAGGTTCAAAAATCTTTAGAGATAGAGAGGTTTTAAGACACGATTATGTCCCAGATTATCTTCCACATAGAGAGGAAGAGATTCTCCGTTTAGGTGAGATTACCGCTCCCACTCTCAAAGGTTCACCATGCTCTAACATTTTTATTTATGGTAAAACTGGCACAGGGAAGACTGCAGTTGTCAGATTCGTCCTAAAAAAAATTTCTCAAAAAGCCAAAGAGGTTAACTCACCAGTTAAAGTCTGCTTTGTAAATTGCCGGTTGGCTGGAACAGAATATAGGATCCTAGCGGCATTATGTTCAAGTATAAGTGAGAAAGTTCCCTTCACGGGCCTAGCTGTTGGAGAACTTTTCGATAGATTTAGAAAAGGCTTGGAAAGTCAGGGAATAATTTTTCTTGTTGCATTGGATGAAATTGACGCATTAGTCAAAATGCGTGGTGATACACTGCTTTATGAGCTCACCAGAATAAATGAGAATCTTAGTAGAAGTAAAGTTTCGATTATAGGTATATCCAATGACCTAAAATTTAAGGAGTTTCTTGACCCGAGAGTTCTAAGCACATTAAGTGAGGAGGAAATGGTTTTTAAGCCTTATACTGCTGAGGAACTCCAAGATATTCTGATGGGAAGGGCTAAAATAGCTTTTTATGATGGTGTTTTGAGTGAGGGTGCCCTTAAATTATGCGCTGCCCTAGCGGCAGCTGAGCATGGCGATGCTAGAAGGGCTCTTGATCTTTTAAGAGTTGCTGGTGAGGTAGCTGAGCGGAGGGGGGATACGAAAATTTTGGAGGAGCATGTTAGGGAGGCCCAAAAGCGGATAGAGCACGATAGGGTCTACGAGAGCATAAAAAGTTTACCAACGCATTCAAAGATAGTTCTTCTGAGCGCTTTTCTGCTTAGTAAGTTTGATCCTGACCGTTCGATGACTGGGGAAATCTATAATTTGTACTCGGAACTTTGTGAGCAAATTGGTATAAGTCCGCTAACCCAAAGGAGAGTAAGCGAGCTGATAAATGAACTAGATGTTATGGGGCTCCTCAACTCGCGGGTTGTAAGCCTTGGGAGATATGGACGAACAAAAAAGATAAGCCTAGGCATTCCACGAAAAATTCTCATAGAGGTTTTCTCTGAAGATGAAATATTTAAGAGCATGCTGAACTATAGGCCTAGGTTCTCATTTTCCTCTTAAATTAACCTTTTTAGAAAGAGGTAAAATCTATTGGAGTAACGTCCAATGTGCTCAGGTTCACTATTGGGATTATGCCCGGGTTTGGTATATGTCCCATCTCCCGCTGATATTCTGTTTGCTCTTGAAATGCTCCTGAATTAACTATGAGTACCCCCCTGTACGCGTTATATTTCATTAAGTGTACGTGCCCTGCATGAAATACATCTGGAATATGCTCTATTACTAAATGATCGATTCTTTCAGGGGCTATTAAAGTCCTCATACCATATGTTGGTGCTAGGTGCCTGCATTGAAGGAGAACTTTCATCGCCTCTTCTGGCGATTGGAAACTCATGTTTGGGACTGTTGCTATAATATCATCTAAGCTTCTCCCATGGCTTAAAAGGAAGATTACGTTATGTAGGCTTATAACTGATGGATCACCTAGCATATGAGCTCTTCCTAAATCATAGAGTGGTTTAGCATAATCCTTTGGAATGGCTGGCTGCGGCAAGGCTCTTCTTGTCGCATCATGATTTCCAGGTATAATAATAATCTCAACATACTCTGGTATTTTTCTGAAAAATTCTGCTGCAGCCTCATATTGTTTGTAGATGTCCTTTATCTCAAGCTCATCATATTGCTGCGGATATATTCCTACACCGTCAACAATATCACCAGCCACGATTAAATATTTAACATGACCGGCAATTTCTCTAAGTTGGTTATTACCGATTTCCCCCCTTAACCACGTTATGAACCGTCCGAACACCTTCTTCATAAACATCTTGCTTCCAACATGTAGATCAGATAAAAGTGCTACGTGAACTGGTATAGGGGATCTGTTTGGTTTTCTCATAGGTACATCTGGCAGTATTATATCCTTTATTATGAGGAGATCTTCCCTTCCCTTAACAACACTTATACAAATAACCTGGTCTAGAAGAATTCTTTGGGCTTTTACATATACTTCACGGCTTTCAGCCGGGGCAAAAGCTGTTGCCTGACTCTCCAGATCCTCAATTTTAAAGAAGATTCCGCGTTTTGTCTCGCGTTTATCCATGATGATACAAATAATTTTTATCTCAGAGTTCTCAGAAGCTTTCAGAGCGTCTGCTATGGTGCCAGCATCTTTTACATCCACTCGGTTTCTTAATATTCTGCTTATCTTCTTAAACCGGCTCCTGAAATATTCTATGCAATCGCTAAGGGATCCAGTTGCACTTATTTCGTTGGTTGGATCACTTATGATTTTTAGGTCAGATTTAACTTCTTTTGCATAGGGCTTAAAGGAAGTTTTACTGCTAACTTCATGAGTGGTTTTTAAGTTCTTCAGTAAACCCCTTTTATCTATCTCCTCCTCTATAACCTCACGGGTTATGAATAGTGGTTTATCTGAAAGAGCCCTCATTTTTTCAAGTACACATTTTATGAGGGAATCTAGCTCTACCTGAAAAAGTATATTCTTTAGAAATTCAAAGGCTTCTTTATCAATTTGGTAACCAGCCTCGATAATTATGGATACTGCCCTTTTAAGACTCTCTTCACTCTCCGACATCATCCTTCATTATCCTTTAATAAATTCTTTCATAAATAGTGGTTTATATCATGCTTAAATGTACGAGTATAATCCCATGGGAATGCTATGGGTGATGTTTAAACACATTTATATTACACTCCCTTGTATATATAATTTGATCAAAGTTTTATTTATTAGAGCGGTGCAAAATGTTAGAAGTTAGAAAAGTGCAAATGACCAGAAGCGGAACCTTCTTCATTACATTGCCTAAAGACTGGGCTATTCGCAATCGTATACATCGTGGCTCGATCGTTGTAAATTTGATAACTCCTGATGATAAGATCATAATTGATCCAAAATATACGGCTGAGCCCGTGCCACGGGAAGCAACTATTAAAGTCGGGCCGCATCTCAGTCGTGATATCATTAGTAAGTACCTTCTCGGCTACGATATTATCACGATAGAGTCAAAGGACAGAATTACACCTGAGCAGAGGGAGATCGTCAAACAGACGTCAAGTCAGCTTGTAGGTCTAGAAATAACTGAGGAGGATCAAAGTAAAATTGTTATGCAATGTCTCCTAGAGCCTACTGCGCTTTCTCCAGAAAGAATTCTGCGTCGTGAGCACTTGATCTCTTCAAGCATGTGTAAAGACTCCCTTATAGCATTGTTAGAGAGAGATGTTCATTTAGCCAGAAACGTTATTGCCAGAGACAATGAGGTTGACAGACTCTATTTTCTATTAGTTAGGGTTTTAAGAACGATTATACAAAACCCAAGCCTTAGTGAGAAACTCAAT
>JAWAXL010000057.1:0-8499 GCA_038820405.1 Bathyarchaeia archaeon | reverse complement strand
ATGCTCTATTTTGAGCTCCCAGAGAACATGTCCTCGAGAGGCGAGAAGACGGCAAGGGCGTATGTAGATGGGCCCATCAGGAGCCTAAGCACTTTCACATCATCCTTCCTAGTAACTGTCGGGGACGTTAAGCCTGGCAGATATATGGCTAGGTTAACAGCAGACTTCATTCTACAATCCGGAGGACCTGGAGTCAGGTACATTGAGGGCTTTAACCTAAATATAAGTGTCAATGATGACAGCATGGCAGTGGAGTTTATTGGTGCTGGCTGGTATGAGGGGTCAGTTGGCCCGAATACTTACGGCGCTCACCTTATTATATCTATAAGGAATAATCTTATTGACGCCATGAGGGGCGCAGTCCTCGAGGTAAGTCTTCCTGAGGGCTTTGTTAATGCCATGGATAACTCATCATTTGTAAGGGCTCCTCCATCAATTATAAGTCCCATCCCAAACATACCACAACTACAACCCCAGGAGTTAAGTGCTTTCATAGGGGAGTATTTGAGGGCTTATCAGACTGGTCAGCCGCAGGTGTATAGTCGTGGTGACATACCGACCTTCATAATTCCCCTCCATATTTTGAACGTTAATCTTGGTGTCCATAACTTTGAGGGAAATCTTTCATATATTGATCAGTGGAGCACAAAGAGATCTATTAGGATAATAATCCCAGTAACTATACTAGGTAGGACTGGATATGTGAACATAAGTATGAGAGGCACCGTGAATGTTAGGAGTCGCTTCACAAATACAACTATGACGATAGAAAATGCTGGGACAACACCGCTATATGATGTCTACATAATAGTTTCGCCATATCAAGGGATACCCCTATTAATAGTCTCACCAGCCATCACGTATATGGAGGAGATTGGTGCTAGTGAGAAAGTTAATCTTCCATTGACATTAGCTTATAACCCATTCGGCTTTATTACGCAAGCTGGCGGGACAACAGTCGTAACGTATGGGCCAGTCCCGCTACTCACATCGGTTATATATAGAGATGCAAGTGGAGCTATAAAGAAATTCAATAATACGATAACCGTCATAGTTGAGCCATTTATAGATCTCCACATTAAGGATGTGAATGCTATCAGTAAAGATTCATCTTCGACTGTGAGCGGCGTTATAACTAACCTTGGCTCCGCAACAGCCTATAGGGTGAGAGCGATCTTCAGCATCGGGGACACCAGCACATGGACTCTGGTGGGAGATATCGCGCCAGCGGATGAGATGGCATTTAGGATAGAGACGCCAGGGCATGGGGAAATCGGAGTCCTAAGGATAGAATATTATGATGCCTTTAACCAGCGATTCTCGGAGGAGATAACTCTTAGAGTTGAGGTGCAGCAAAAGGCTCCGCCAGCTTTGTCCCAGGAGAGGGGTCTGGATGTAGAGACATGGATTGTAGCTGGAGCCGTTATAGCTTTCCTATTTATAGTTTTCGTCCTTATTTATAGGACTTTAAAAGCCCGCTCAGCAAAATAATATGTTGTTTGGTGACGGAAGATGGGTCTTCAGACGCTCCTCATAGACTTCATTAGACTTGCGGTTAAAGCATTAAGCGAGAGGAGAGTAAGAGCGATTCTTACAATAATCGGCATATCTATAGGGCCTCTAGTTCTGGTAATGATGAGTTCGGTTGTGCAGAGCTACTCGGACTACATTGTGGGGAGAATAACATCCCTAGGTCAGAATGCAATTGCTATATTCCCAAGAGAAAACTATAGGTTAAATGATGAGGATCTCAGATTTATAAGGTCTATGCCGGAGGTAATGAGGGCTGAACCATTCTATTCCACGCAGACACTATTGAAGAGGGGTTCGGAGGAAATCAGGGTTTCCGTCTTTGCTATAGATTATGATCTACTTTTTGAGGCTATTGGAAGCCTAGAAATGATAGAGGGTGACATTCCATCAGATATACTTAGCGCCGTAGTCGGTAAGAAAGTTGTCTTTAGGGACCATGGGGAGCAGTACTTCATGCTCGGTGACATCATAACGCTAGCAGTTCCAAAGATTGAGGGTGATAGAATAGTGGGGAAGAGAAATGTGAATGTTAGAATTGGCGCAATTTTAGAGGAGTATGGCGGAGCATTGATAGTTGACCCAGACTCAACAGTCTTTCTCAGCCCAGAGGCTGGAAGGAAAATTTTGGGGATGAGGGACTGGTCAGGAATATTCGTGCTCACACGCGACCCCTCAATCGTCAAGGGTGTTGTCTCGGCTCTAAGGGAAAAGTATGAGGATAGGCTTCAAGTCATAGCGTTCAGTGCTATAGCTGAGGCTATCTCAAGCGTTACTGCAGCAATAGGCTTCATAAACTTCTCAACTTCGCTCTCAGCGTTTGCTGTCGCTGTAGCTGGAGTCGCGGCGACAATGATAACTTCTGTCATGGAGAGAACCCGAGAAATAGGCGTGATGAAGGCTATAGGGTACACAAGCAACCAGATCTTGTTATTAATCCTCTTAGAGTCCATTATGATGGGCTTAATTGGAGGCTCAATAGGGATATTTCTTGGTGTTATTGGAGCTCATCTCCTATCTCTTAATGGCTTTACTATAGGAGGTCTTGAATTAACCCTCGTACTAAGCCCAAAAATAACGCCAAACTTAATAGCACAGACACTTCTACTCACAATGGCCGTAGGATTAGCTGGCGGCGTACTACCAGCATATAAAGCCTCAAAAGTACCACCAGCAGTAGCCTTGAGATACGAATAAAAACGCCAAAATAGTTCCTCTAGTCGGCATAAGAGTACTAGCAAGATTTATGTTTTCTTAATACAGAGTGATTTGCTGGTGAGCGAATTGAGAATCTCAATTGGATCAGACAATTTATATCCGGTAGCAGTAGCCTTATATGAGGAGCTGAAGAAGAGAGGCTTTGAAGTTAGGGCTTATGGCTCCTTAGTTACTGGTAGGTTTGAGTCATGGCCTGATGTAGCATTTTCAGTAGCAAATGATGTTGCGGAAGGAAGGTCAGACTTTGGAATAATTATATGTTATACGGGAACCGGGGTTACGATCGCTGCTAACAAAGTTAGAGGTGTTAGGGCAGCTCTCTGCTTTGATGCTGAAACGGCTAAAGGGGCTAGATTATGGAATGACGCTAATGTTCTAACTATAAGCGGAAGGCTAACAACTCCACAAGTTGGAAAGGAGATTCTAGAAGCTTGGCTATCTGTGATGGGTCCTGATCCAAGCGAAATTGATAATATAAAAAAGATCATGGATAAATAGGGTGTTGGCATGCCAACTCGCCATACAGAGATAACAGAGTATGAGTTAAAGAGATATGATAGACAGATCCGCATAGATGGATTCGGTTTAGAGGGGCAGAGAAGATTGAAAGAGGCTACTATTCTAGTGGCCGGGGCTGGTGGGTTAGGCTCCTTTATTCTAATTTATTTAGCAGCAGCTGGCATTGGATCCATCAGAATAGTCGATCCAGATGTCGTGGAGCTAGACAATTTAAATCGCCAACCCCTGCACTGGAATAAGGACATCGGGAAGAAGAAGATTAATTCGGCACTCGAAAAACTTCAGCAGATAAATCCAGCAATAAATGTTGAAGCGTATGACGAGAAGATAACTGAAGAGAATGCTTTAGCCATAATTAATGGTGTAGATGCCGTTATTGATGCGCTTGATAATTACGAGGCAAGGTTCGCCCTTAACAAAGCATGTATAGCGAGGAGGATACCGCTTTTCCATGGGGCGGTGCATGGCTTAATGGGACAGGTGACGACAATAATACCCGGTGAGACGGCATGCCTAAGATGTATAATATTAAAGCCTCCGAAACGTGGGATCTTTCCAGTATTGGGTCCAGTAGCTGGAACTATAGGCTCAATACAGGCAACCGAGACAATAAAGTATTTAGTTGGCATAGGTAGCCTACTAAAAAACAGGCTCCTATTTTACGATGGATTCTATATGGATTTCAATATAATAGAAATTAAGAGAAATCCCGCATGCCCAGACTGCAGTAAACTTAATAAATAAATTTCTTGGCTTTGCATACTTCATAGCGTGAATTTTAGTATCTAACTCAAATGACCTCAAACCCCAACATCTACTGGAATTGACTCCTTAAAAATAAGGAATGTTTAGAATTTATTTTCAACTTTTCCATGTAGTCTCAATAAACTCTCTCCTAGAATTCACGGATATCTTAGCCTTATTTGCCATTCCATTCAGCTTATGCAAATCAGCTGCTTTTTATGTTTCAACGGTTACTCTAATTTATTAAGGCAATGTTGCTTCCCTTTTACGTGCGTCCGCGCTTGTCTCTTCAAATGTGACTGAAAGATTACAAATGACGCTATAACGGTTTATCAATAGTTAAACGGTTATTCTCATCCATTTAGCCCTAAGTTTAGGTGTAATAAAAATATTCTTTGGTTTCTCGGCATACTTATATTCTAAAAATTATAACAATAAGTTAACTAATGAGGTGTATTGCTTATGTTATCTAGTAAAGAGGTTATTCCAATAGAATATAGGAAATATTACCGGAATGTAACTGTTGCCGTTGTCAATTTTCATGCTGAGTGGGGGAATAAGAGGGCGAACCTTGAGAAGATCAAGAGATACATTGAGAGAGCGCATAAAGAGAAGGTTGACTTGATTCTCTTCCCAGAGCTGGCATTAACTGGGGCCGAAGTAGAGTCTGAGATAAAAATGCATAGGGAACTTGCAGAGCCTATTCCGGGGCCAACTACTATTGAGATGGCTGAGTTCTCTAGGAAGTTCAATATGTATATAGTTTGGGGAATGCCCGAAATAGACAGAAACAATGGACTTTATTATAATACTGCAGTAATAGTTGGGCCTGAGGGCTTGCTGGGAGTTTATAGGAAGATTCACCCATGGGTGCCAGAACGATGGTGTAGTAAAGGCAGCGATTATCCGGTTTTTGAGACGAAGTTTGGCCCAATTGGAATAGGCATATGCTACGATAATTATTTCTTTCCAGAAGTGGCGAGAATATACGCCCTAAAGGGAGTGCGATTATATTTAAACCCAACGGCAGTTCCAGTTATCGAGGGTTTTGGTGTACACGACTTTATTGTTCATCAATTGTTGGCTAGGGCTGGGGAAAACCTCTTTTATGTAGCCAGCGCCGATTTAGTAGGTAAAGAATTAACTATAAAATTTGCTGGTTACAGCCTTATTGCCGGACCATGTCACCCAAAGCTCTCTCATATTTATGCTGGACCAGCCAGTATGGAGAATGAAGAAATGTTAATAGCCACCTTAGATCTCACGGACGTGCATAAAGCGCGTAATACAATTCCGGTGTTCCGTGATAGAAGACCAGAAACTTATATCCCCTTAATTCAAAAATAATTGTTCCTATTAGGGTCCTGTAAAGCCGCATTTTGGGCATTTATATTGACGTCTAAGTTGCCGGCACTTTGAACAACGCCATATAATTATGTCACCGCAGTTTGGACATGGAAAAGAGACGGCATTTGTTCCAGGCGATATTATCCTGTTGCATGAAGTGCATATTGGCATAGAAGCTCTTCTACTCAACTTGAGCTTACACTCCAATGGTTAATTATAGATGAACAGCGCTCCCACTTATATACTTAATGCTTCTATCCAACTAGGCTACGGATAAGTGCTCTAAGAAATATTGGAAGTATTGGTGTAAGCTTTAAAATTTTCCCCCTTAGGACTTTTATCAGCGTGATTGCCTGATAATCTATTTCAGGTACTTCTGACATAATCTCTTTATACACCTTCTCCCTTACGGCTATTGAGAAGATCTTGTCCATATCTTTATCCGAGAGATTATCAAGGATTTTTCTAACTAGGAGGGCTATCCTAAGTTCCTTGCCTATATTGGACACCCATTCCTTCTCATAAGCTTTAAGAAAGCTCACCTTAGTATTATTATTTATAATAGCCTTTGAGGCGACTCTTCCGGCTATTCTTGCACATATACCACCAAATATTACTCCTCCTCCGGTTATCGGCTTAGTATGCCCAGCCGAGTCACCAACTATTAATAAACCATCCCCATAAGTTCTTTTGATCGGGCCGCATGTAATAATCAGACCCGCATAATACTTAAGAAACTTTGATTTATCTTGAAAAGAAATATTAAACCGTTTCTTTATAAACTTGAGAAGTCTATTTCTTACGTCTGAAGCACTACATGCAAGACCGACTCTTGTAACCTCGTCATTTAGCGGTATAACCCAAGCGAAAAACTTCGGAGCAAGATTTCTGCTAAGATATACTTCAACGTATTCTGGGTCTAGATTGGATGTCAAGATATCAGCCTGCGTAGCCTTAAGGAGTTTTTCTATCTCATGTGTTTTTATTCCAACTGAATGCGGTATTTTTGGCAGAGCTCCCTCAGCATCTATTATTAGTCTCGCTCTTAACCTGTATTCATTACCGATCTCAAGAAACCATTTATCTCCGTCCCTCCTTACACAATTAACTTTGGATTTCAACCTTATTGACGAGCCACTTTTATAGGCTTGCTCAGCTAGGAGTCTATCAAATATGTGTCGGTCAACCACGCATGCCATTGGCTTTTTCCACTCAACTGTGAAAGAAATATTTGAGGGCGAGTAGAAATGTGCTCCTCTAATTTTATTGAGGACATGTACACCACTGCTCGGGACCCCTATACTCTCAAGCCCATTAATGCTTAAGAGCCCGGCGCAGTGGCAGGGTAATCCTACTTCACCATGTTCCTCAAAAACTGCAATCTTTAGCCCTTTACGAGAAGTCTCTCGAGCCGCAATCAGCCCCGAGGGTCCAGCACCAATGATGGCCACTTCCACCTCATCTAGATTCATATAGAGTCTTTCTCCCCGGCGGAGGATGATGTCCTGAATATTTTAGTGTTAAAGCGTAATTTTAAAATATTTTAAAATACCATTTATTGAGCATTAAGTGAGGGTTAAGCATGGCTAGGGTTATAGTGTCTTTAAAGATATTCCCAGCAGACGTGAATGTTAGCCTAGACTCTTTAAGGAAGAAAATCAAGGATGCTTTACCGAATTACGCTCATATTTATGGATTTGAGGAAGAACCTATCGCATTCGGCTTGGTTGCTCTAATAACGCATATAGTTTTGCCAGAAGACCAGGAAGGTGGGCTGGACGAGATTGAAAGAAGAATCCGAGAGATAAGTGACGTGAGCGATATACAGGCTCTCATGGTAAGAAGAGTATAGAACTTTATATGCACCATACTTATATCTGGGAGACATATTTATTTAATGATAATTAAAGAGGGAATGTACTAGATGGCAGATGAAGTGCAACTTAGAGTGAGTGACGCAAAACAAAGAGACGTGTATAGGGGTATTGCTAGAATAGACCAGAAGACTATGGAAAAAGTAGGAGTTTCCGCTGGGGATGTCATTGAAATAATAGGTAAAAGAAGAACCTCAGCAATAGCTTGGCCCGCCTACGCAGAGGATCAAGGCAAGGGGATTATAAGAATTGATGGAATAACACGTAAAAACGCTGGTGTATCAATAAATGAATACGTTATCGTTCGGAAAGCTGAGGTCACAGATGCTCTCAGCATCACCCTTGCACCAGTTGATATGCGGCTGAATGTTGATGAAGACTTCATAAACTTTGTTAAAAACAGGTTCCTTGAAAGGACGTTTGTTGAAGGGGATACTACACTTGTAATGATGCTTGGTCATCCAGTCCAATTTGTTGTCACTAAGACCAAGCCCCATGGGATTATTAGGCTAACCTATGACACGCACTTGCAGATCCTCCCTGAACCAGTCCCAGAAGTTAAGGGTGTGGCGAGGGTTACCTACGAGGATATTGGCGGATTAAAGGAGCAGATTCAGCGTATAAGGGAGATGGTTGAACTACCGCTTAGGCATCCTGAAATATTTCAGAGACTTGGGATAGATCCGCCTAAAGGAGTATTACTCCATGGCCCTCCTGGATGCGGTAAGACTCTATTAGCTAAAGCGGTTGCAAATGAATCTGACGCATACTTCATATCTATAAATGGTCCAGAGATAATGAGTAAATTCTATGGCGAGTCCGAGGCTAGACTTCGTGAGATATTCCAGCAGGCCCAACAGAATGCTCCGAGCATCATATTTATTGATGAGATCGATGCCATAGCACCCAAGAGGGAGGAAGTTACCGGCGAAGTTGAGCGTAGGGTGGTCGCGCAACTACTGGCATTAATGGACGGACTTTCCGAGAGAGGTAATGTAATAGTTATAGGTGCAACTAATAGGCCTAACGCCCTTGACCCAGCTCTGAGGAGGCCCGGAAGATTCGACCGAGAGATAGAGATAGGAATACCGGATAAGCAGGGTAGATATGAAATACTTCTGATACACACGAGGGGTATGCCTCTAGCAGAGGATGTTGATTTAAGGAAGCTTGCTGAGATGACCCACGGTTTCACTGGAGCAGACTTAGCAGCTCTATGTAGAGAGGCCGCTATGAAGGCTCTACGAAGATATCTCCCAGAAATAGA
>JAWAXL010000056.1:0-8757 GCA_038820405.1 Bathyarchaeia archaeon | reverse complement strand
CTCAGGCAATCTTCTCCACCTCCTCGAGTATTATCGGCATATCCTCCAGTCTCACGCGCGAGACTATCCTCTCGCTGAACCACCTCGGCAGAAGCCGCGTCAGCGGAATATACCGGTCATCCACCATGAAGACCGTCGCCTCGTCCTCGGGCCCTCTAATCGCCCTACCGGCCGCCTGGATAGCGCTCCACAGCGCCGGCAGAATCTGCCCATATATCCTCGCCTTCCTCCCGTCTCCGAGGACTTCCGCGAGCCGCCTCAGCAGAGCGGCCGCTTCACCGTCGGCGGGCTGAACGGGACTCCAAGGCATACCACGAGATCTGCGCTCAAGTCCACTCCCTCCGTCAGGCACCTCCTCCTTGCTGAACCTCTCAACGAGTTTCTCTACCTTCTCTTGGCTCAATCCGAGTTCCTCGATCAGCATCCTCTTCCTCAGCTCCGCCGGCATCTTTGCAAAGCCCTCCTGCCTTCAGTTGCTGGAGTAGCCGCCTGAAGTCGTTTCTCATCCTAATACATCCTTCGTAATCGATAGCTTACAGACTATAAAAGGACTGTGGTCATGAACATGTTACTATTGAGATTGTATTCCGATGATGGAGGTGATGGCGTGATCGCTCCATCGCTAATCTCTGCAACCTCTAAGTCATTAGGTCTCGAATTACTGTCCCATGTGTTGTTTCATAGTCATTTCATGATAATCTTCTTAAGTTTCAATGGTCGAGACTCTGACCATGAGATTCGGAATAACAGCGGACGAGCGCGTTAAAAATGATCATTACATCATTGAGTTGATAGACGTTAGAAAAACATATGTTTCCGATGGTGTGAAGACAGATGCTCTAAGAGGGGTCACGTTTGCTGTCAAAAGGGGAGAATTTATAGCCGTAGTTGGTCCCTCGGGTTGTGGTAAGTCCACACTTCTCCACATTATAGGTGGTTTAGACAGGCCTACATATGGCAAAGTGATTATAGACGACATAGACATCACCAAGTTATCTAATGATAAACTCGCCAAACTTAGGAACGAAAAAATAGGAATCATTTTCCAATTCTACAACCTAGTTCCATATCTTTCGGTCTTCAAGAACATTGAGCTACCCCTAATCGTTAAAGGCATTCCATCGCATGAAAGAAGGAGACGGATAATGAGAATACTTGAAGAAGTGGGGTTGGCTGATAAAGCTAATTCCAGGCCTACAAGATTAAGTGGCGGAGAGCAACAGAGAGCCGCCATAGCCCGCGCTCTTATTAATGATCCAACAATACTCCTCGCAGATGAGCCAACCGGAAATCTTGACACAAAGAACAAAATAGTAGTAGCCGAACTATTTAAGAAACTTAACGAGAAGGGCAAAACAATACTGGTGGTTACACATGATGTTGACGTTGCCTCCTATGCCAGGCGAATTCTGTATATCAGGGATGGCAAGATTGAGCGGGAGGAGGTGAAAGCATGAGATACGGACTTCATCTTTATCTATACATAATTCTGCAAGCGCTTTTACTACTCTCAATGATAGCACCATATGTTAGAGCTGAGACTGGTATATTGGAAATAATTGATGTTTACTGGGGTGAGTCTGGGAGGGAGTGGGCAGCAATGCCCGGCGACAGAGCATCATTGATGGTACACTTTAGAAGCTTAATCGAGGATGAGACGATCTGCGGTTTAAAAGTAGTCTTATGGCCCATAGACCCCCATATTCCATTTCCATTTAGTAGCGTAAAAGAGTGGGACACGGCTATAGTAACTTACACGGATCAAAAAATAGGCTTTGGGGATAAAGCAGAGATAACCTTTGACGTGAAAATTAAGGAAGATGCTGTTCCAGGAATATATGAGACATATCTATATTTCTTTTACTATGACTGCGGGGATCCCGAAATACCATTGATAATGCGGCTTCAGAAAGTCAACATCAAGATTTGGCCTCTTCCAGAATTCAGGATGCTTGATGTCAGCTGGCTCAATGCCGAGGGCGCCAAAGTCAATGCCGGACCCGGGGATGTTGATAAGATACTCTCAGTCACATTTACCGTTCCAAAATATTATGAAATCTCGGATATAACTGCGACTATTCACTTAGATGAACACTTCAGTAATCTCACGGGTGGGAAAGAAGTAAAGACAAGTTACGCAGGATACATAAGCGAAGGCGGATATTTCACGTTGAAGTTTCCATTAAGAGTAGAGCCCAAAACCGTGCCCGGTACATATAACTTAAAACTCATCTTAGAGTACTACGATAAATGGTTAACTCCGCAATCTCAAGAAATCCATATCCCTGTCACGGTAACTGGTAATAATAAAATGGAACTCTCCGTAGACATTCCCACATTAGTAATCGGATCTACTTCAACCATGAACGTTAAAGTGGCAAATGTCGGAGATGCCCCCATATACTCGCTTAAGTTAACAGTGTCATCAGATAGCTTGATGGTAGTTAATGGGGAGGCTGATGTAGGGGAGCTATGGCCAGGCAAATTATCAACCTACAACTTTCCAATATATGTTCCAGAAATATTGTCTGAGGGAGTATACCCCATTTCAATTCAAGCCGAATACTTCGACTCTAATGGTGCTAAACAAACCTTATCTAAGATAATCAAAGTGAATATTAAATCGCAGCCGACGCTTAGTCTAGCAGTCCATATAGAAGATCCTGAAATCCTTCTAGGAAATAACAAGGAATTCACCATAGTTGTCAAAAATACTTATAATTCTTCGATAAAGAATGTGATTGTCAATGTGAACCTTGAAAATACGCCCTTAATATCGGATAGAAGTATTTTCCTTTTCTACTTTGAAGAAATAGGCCCCAAAGGCTTTGCTGAATTAAGAATTCCCGCGATTGCGCCTCCCTCAGCATCTACTGGGGTCTTTTATGTAAGGTTATCAATCACTTATCGTAACCCCTATGGAAACCTTAGGACTGATGAGGTGGCGGTTCCCATAATAATTAAACCAGATTTAAAACTTGAGTTCGGGAGTCTTACATTCTCCTCTACTTCAGTCTTACCGGGAGAATCCATTGACTTATCTGGAAACATATATAATAATGGTCTCACCACGGGTAAGCTCTGCGAGGTTAGGGTGGAGGCTTCAAGCCCCTTTATACTAACCGATGATTCAAGATATTATATCGGCGATATTTCTAGTCTTTCTAAAGCATCATTTACAGTGACTGTAGACGTTGCTGAGAATGCAAGACCAGGGAAATACTCAGGTACACTTGTTATTTCCTGCAGCGATATATTTGGAGAAGTTCATGAATATTCAAAGATATTTGAAGTGGAAGTGGCTGGAAGTTTCGCCTTCTCACGCTTCACGCAGACAACGGTTATGAATACGACACAAATGCCACCGCGATGGCAAACTACAAGTATAACGGGTCAGAGATATACTACGACTTCCGAGGAATCTAAGTATCTTTCGATATTATGGCACCCGTTAACGGTTATTTCCATTATACTCATCGCAATAGCTGTTGTGATTGTTATCCTACTTATGAAAAGGAGATCTTTGAGAGGGAGGCAGAAAGAAGATGAGATTACTTGATATGATATATTTAGCATTTGCAGCTTTAAGATCCAGAAAACTTAGGACGACTCTGACTATATTGGGAATGACGATTGGCCCAGCTCTTTATGTGGCAGCAATAGCATCAACTCAAGGATATGGAGAAGCACTAACGAGTGGGCTTCAATCACTAGGGGCTAACGTCATCCAATTGATGTCGATGCCAAGAGGTGGGGGGAGCATTGAATTGACTGAGAAAGTTATCCAAGAGTTATCGAAGATAGAGGGTGTAACCGCAGTGGCTCCAGTGTATTCGATACCTAGGGCTACCATTAAGATTAAAGGTGTAACTGTGGAATTATCTCCAGAAGAACAGACATATATGATTATTGCCGTCGACCTAAATCTACTCGATAAGATTTTCCAAGGGCTCCGCCTAGAGGAAGGCGAACTTTCTAGAGCTGGAAGCTCTATAGCGGTGATAGGCGCGAGGGTCGCTAAGCCCGATAGTTCAGATCTCCCGGAGGTAAATCTCGGTGATACCATAACGATCGAGACGACAACAAGCGGGGGAGAGAGGCGCATGATTACAGTGAGGGTTGTTGGGATATTGAAGCAATATGGTCAGGGGCTTTTCTTCAATCCAGACACGACAATATTTATACCATTAAGGGCCGGGAGTAGGCTAACTGCATCATCAACATACAACCAGGTACTCATAATAGCGAAGGATACAAGTTATATCGAACAAATTCAGAGAGAGATAGCAAATGTTCTTGGAAGTAATGTTAGAACATTTTCTCCTCAGCAGATGGCGCAGACTATTGAACAAACGATAGGGCAATTCTCATCGTTTCTTGCTTCAATGTCTTTCATGTCTTTCATAGTCGCATTCCTAGCAATAATGACAACAATGTTCACTTCGGTCACGGAGAGGATCAGGGAAATCGGAATTCTAAAGGCAATAGGATTCAAGACAAAGCATATCCTCGGACTATTCTTAATGGAGGCCATGCTGATAGGTCTCATCGGGGGCATAATAGGCATGGTCTCGGGAATTATAGGAGCCCACTTCTTCTCCATGCCCCTCGGTAATATCAGGGCGGCGCTTGGACAACCTGGAGGAGGACGAGCGGTGACCTCTTTCTCCTTCGAGATTACGCCAAAAGTGACTCCGGATCTTCTCTTGACAGCATTAGCCATGGCCATCATGATAGGGTTGCTGGCAGGCTTGCTTCCAGCATGGAGAGCCGCAAAGTATACTCCAGTGGAGGCGTTAAGATATGAGTGAAGAAGTTCTGAAGAGCAGTGGCTGGAAGAGGGTCCTTAAGAAACTACTCTCCGAAAAATTCGGGCGGCTAATCATAATATGCGTTGTAATTGCTGTGTTCACAATCTCTGTAATTCTATTTTACAATCACTTTATCAGAAAAAGCTTGGAGGAAAATGGCGATTTTGAAGCATTATTGGACCTATTGGAGAGAGAAATTAAAGAAATCGAAGAATGGGAAGTCAAATATGGTCCACCAGGCCCTCCAAGAACAGATATTCAAAGCGCCAAGATGCTATTAAGTGAGGCTCGCCAACACTTTAAAAAGGGAGAACACGACATTGCACTATTAAAACTAAGGGAGCTAATGTTGATGTTACGTAGGGGCTTTCCTCCATTAAACATTAACGCTACTTATGAAGAAGAGTATGTAGTGAAATGCATTCTTTTAGGAAAAATTGCAAGAGCAAAACACTGGCTAAGAATCTTTGTAGATCTTTCCGAAAAGACGAGCAACGAAGAGATAAAAGAGCTTCTGTTAAACGCATCTAATACTTTAAAGCAACTAATTATGGAAGCAGAGCAACTGGTCGAAAAAGGTCTTTATGAAGAGGCTGAGAGCAAGCTGGATAAAGCCTACAAAATAATTAATGATGCTTTGAGATCTCTGAAGATTAATCTTCCACCGCCACTCCCACCTCCAAAGGAAAAGGCTATGCTGGCTCTACCTCATTCCTCCTATTCACCTGCACGACACGAACAAGACCTCTCCGCTCAAGTCTTCTAACAATTCTCCAGATAGTAGTCTTTGGAAGATGAGTTAAGGCTCTAATCTCGGTTTCAGAAACCCTCTTTCTTTTTCTAACCAATTCCAGAACCTTCCTTTCATCATCTGATAAATCCTTTAAATTGCTTCTCCGCCTCTTCAGGTAAACCATTACAGAAAATAGGGTGATGAGACCTCCCACCGGGACTATAAAGATAGTCGTGTAAAAATCCATCTGCCGATCGCTCTCAGAGGATATCCTAGAGGGAATTCGTATCATATATTCTATTTTCCAGCTCCCAGGACCCACTACAAGCTTTAAAGAACTCCTCTCGCTTGCTATGATTTTCGGGACGCCGCTCAAAGAGATGATCATACTCTCGCTTGGAAGAATGAGCGTGGTCTCCACTGGCAGACATATTTCCAGAGTCCATAAAGAGCCATTCTTAAATGTTAAGGCGGCAGTATCATAATGTATTGTTACCTCCCGTGATAAATTATTGTAAATTACTAATTCATTAAATATAAGCTCGTAGCTGAGTGTAATCCCATTCTCTCCCATTACTAGAAGATTTTCCACATCGCTTGTAAGCAACTTAACTGTAACATTTTCCTGAAAAGTAGTGAGTAAAATCTTCTGCTCCACATGCACTACTCCATCCTCATAAACTGTCAAAGTCAACTTATCCACATCAACTCCAACAACTAAGTGAGTTAAAGAAAATAGAATAATGGTGAAGACCGTAAATGTTAAGAAGAGTTTTACAGGTATTTTGTTCATTCAACAAGTCTTTCGGAAGAAAATATTTATATATTTTACAGCCTCTTTCTTGAAAGGTTATACTCATTCCGCAAAGAATGATATTATAATATTATGAAAAAGGAAAGAACTATTTAGAAGTGAACTTATCTGGATGTCTTGATCGAATAATGAGGAAAACTACTTCTCTAAGAGACTAAAAATGCAATCAGAAAAGTTGAAAAATAGAGGTGGATTTAGCACTTGTGGTCCTTTAATACTGAATTGAAACTGCATAGTTGCAAAATTAATCCTACACGATGATGTTATTTGACGATTTTACTTAGATCACACACCAATTATCTAAAAACACATTATTGTTCAATCCTGATAAACACTTAAATTCGATTATTTCACCACTTTTTCATTATTTTTCTCAGCCAAAGCCATCTAAAGAGTATCTTATAAGATCGAAAAGAGTATATACGAGCACTCTTTCAAATATAATAAAAATCTTTCATGAATCGCGATAAATTGTTACATTATTCAAAGCTTTGTAAGATGACGGATTGCTACATCCATGTTTCAAGTTTTTATTGATAAATCCACTCAAGCTCTATGACGTTTCCACTTCTATTTTTTGGCACCAACTGTTTGGCACATACTCCAGAAAAAACATCTAGAGACAAGGGAAAGCGAGCAAGAGGGTTATTATATGCTATAGCGATCCAAGAGAATTGTGTAGGAGTAATTATAGGTCTGGCGGTAATTACCGCCGAGACTCTGTGCACCGTATGAAAGAATCCATCGGTTTTTCTAAAGGGTTCTCCCCACGTTCTTGATTCCACATAAAATGGAATTGCAACTTTTCCATACAATGCATCCATGATTTCTTCTTCATCAACTTCGAATGGTCTTACTACTATTATCACTCCCGGCTCATCTTTAGGAAGCTGATTCAAAGCTTTTTGAAAGATTTTCTTCAATTTCTTATGTCCAAAATGAGGAAGAGATCCAATTACTGATATGACTCGATAAGGTCTAATTTCCACGATTATAACTCTATCCTCATCAATAGGTATCTTGATTTGTCGGCTTTTATAAACTGATTCATTTAATTCTTTAAGATGGGCAATTATCTTTTTAGCAACTTTTCGAGCCTCATTCACACGCACTCTATCCGCTCCAGAGACGAATAGCCCAAAGGGGAAATTTTCCTTGCTAATACAATTTATTAAAGTGTCAACTACCAGTCTATTTTCTTTGAATTTCCTAGAGGCGCCAAATGTTTTAACCTCAAAGTAAACATAACTGGGCATATAATCACCTTTAACCTTGAAGTCTGCAAAAGACCCATCCACTTGTGGATTAAGGATAACAGAGAATTCTCTTCGCTTAAATGCGGCACTAAAATGTAACTCTGCAAGATACCCAAATAAATCAATTTCACTTTCAGCCCTAAGTTTATCTTTAAAATGCTGTAAAGCTCCTTCATCTGAAAGAGTCCTTAAATCATGAACAATCTTTGCCCAGAAATTATTGATCAGTGGTCCTCTGGCAGATAAGGCCCATAATAGCCAATTGTCAATTCTATATCTCTTAATTAGCTTTCTAATGAATTCTTCATCATAGATCCAATTAAGTTCTTCGTATTGTGTAAGCTTCTCGTTGATTCTCCGCATTATTTCTTGCTCACTCATTCGTCTCAAATCGTAAGAACTTATATCCGAATGAGAGTTCAATCAGGCCAATAGACGTTATAAATAATATTTATGCCTTTTTACAGAAATTCCGGAATCCCCCCTTAATGACAATTCTCAGTTCATGTGGAAAAGGTTCCGGTGGTCTATGTGGGGGAGAGAACGTTGGAGAGCTAAGGGATAAATGTCGTCGAGAAGTTATTCTTTCACTGATTCGTCCAGTGAAAAATATGTGCCCCTAAGCCTTATAGGCAAGCGCGCCAAGGCGTTTATGTATTGGCCGGCGACGGTAGATTTGCAAAGCAGATTTTGAAGTTGAAACCATGTTTGGACAAGGCGACTATCCTCTTAAAAAGATCGATGGGACGATATAGAAATATGAGAGAGTTCGCAGATCCATAAGATCAAGAAGGTCAATATAGTCATGGATAACCTGACCCCCCAGTGCATGTAGAGGAGCTAAAGAAGAAATTAGACCTCCATAGGAACTTGCAAGCAAAGGAAGGAAATTCGATTTGGAATTCTATACACTGGACCTTCAGAACGAGAAGTTAATCACTCTTCAAGAGGTCATAGAGAAGTTGAGAGATCTTAAACGAAAATGGGTCGAAGGCCTACTGCGAAATGTCTTAATACTTTTAGATACCTCTGATGGACGCACCTTATGAAACCGGCTTAATCACATCCAGTCTGGCAAAATAAAGTGGTTGGGAAGCTATTCATTATAGTGTGTTTTACTCCTTATTTGAGTCATTAATACGT
>JAWAXL010000055.1:0-8901 GCA_038820405.1 Bathyarchaeia archaeon | reverse complement strand
TCTTAAGCCTGAGGATCTAGGATATGCTGAGCTTGTTGAGGAGCGTAAGGTTGGAGAGGACAAAATGGTATTCGTAGAAGGCTGCAAGGATCCACGCTCAGTGTCAATACTCATACGCGCTGGCCTAGAGCGCATGGTTGAAGAGGCTGAGAGGGCAATGCATGACGCCTTATCAGTTGTTTCGGATGTGATAGAGAAGAACAAGATTGTCCCAGGTGGCGGTGCTATAGAGGCTGAGCTTGCTAAAGAGCTACGTAAATATGCCGCTCAGATTGGTGGCAGAGAACAGCTTGCTATAGAGGCGTTTGCTGATGCTCTTGAAATCATTCCAAAGACTCTTGCGGAGAATGCTGGTCTAGAGCCGATAGATATAATGGTTGAGCTGAGAGCTGTCCATGAGAAGCCCGATGGGTTCGCCCATGGCATCGATGTCTTCAGCGGTAAAGTCAGCAATATGCTCGAGAAGGGTGTTGTGGAACCATTAGTAGTGAAGGAGCAAGCAATTAAGTCTGCTGCTGAAGTCGCTTCCATGATCCTTAGGATAGACGATGTGATTGCCGCTGCTAAGCCTAAAGAGGAGAAGGGAAAGGAGAAAGAGAAGAAAGAAGAAGAGGAGACTTCTAAGGTACCTGAATTCGATTAGCCTTTTTTCAGCAAGATTTCGTAGAAACATTTTTCAACAAATTTTAAAACTTTTTATTTTTGGTGCGTCTTTATGTCCGAGATACGTGAGATACCATCGGGTCTACATCGTTTTGAAAGAGTTGGCGTTCATACTCATATTAAAGGCTTAGGCTTAAACGAAAACTTAAGAGCTGTCAGAATAAAGGATGGAATGGTTGGTCAAGAGAGGGCACGTGAGGCAGCCGGGCTAATTGTCCAGATGATTAAGGAGGGTAAGCTGAGCGGTAGGACGATTATTTTAGCAGGACCGCCTGGAACTGGAAAGACCGCCATAGCTACGGCTATAGCGAGGGAACTCGGGCCTAATGTTCCATTTATACAGATGAGTGGCAGTGAAATATATAGTAGCGAGAAAAAGAAGACAGAAGTTTTAATTGAAGCCATGAGGAAGGCTATTGGAGTTGAGATACATGAGATAAGAAAGGTCTATGAGGGAGAGATCACAAGTCTAGAGATAAAGACCGCCCCACATCCATATAACCCATATCAGAAGGTTCCGGAGAGCATTAGGCTGACCTTAAAGACAACTAAAGAGGAGAAGACCCTCGAGGCCGGAGCCTCAATAGCCCAGCAGATCATCGCACAAGGCATAACGGAGGGCTGTGTAATACAGATAGACGCTGAAACAGGAAGGGTTGTGAACTTAGGTTTAAGTATGGAAAGCAGCAAGGCTAAGATGTATGAGATTGATGCGCGTGAGAAGGTTCCAAGACCTTCCGGGCCAGTCCTAAAGGAGAAGGAATTTGTATATACCCTAACGCTTGATGAGTTGGATAAGATGCATGCTAGAAGTAAGGGTAGCAGCCTCTTCTCGCTCTTCTTTGGATTCAGCGAGTCTAAGGAGATTGATAGTGAAGTCAGGGTTGCTGTTGATGAGACGGTTAAGAAGATGGTTGATGATGGAAGGGCATTCATACACCCTGGAGTCCTCTTTATAGATGATAGCCACCTTCTCGACCTAGAAGCTTTCAGCTTTCTTGGAAGGGCTCTGGAGAGCGAACTCGTTCCAATAATTATACTTGCAACAAACCGCGGAATAACCACAATACGTGGGACTGACGTTAAAAGTCCAATGGGCTTCCCACTGGATCTTCTAGATAGATCTGTCATAATAGCGACACATGAGTATAGTCCGGAGGACATAAGAGACATCTTGCGGATTAGGGCTCAGGAGGAGAAGATAAGGGTTGATGAGAAGGCACTTGAGAAGCTAACTGAGATAGGTGCCAATTCATCACTGAGATATGCCGTTCAACTATTAAGCCTAGCAGCACAAAACGCAAAATATATGAAGCGTGAAGTCGTGACCGTTGATGATATTAGTAGAGTTCAGTCATTATTCATGGATATTAGCCAAGCCGTGGATCACCTAAAGAAGTATGAGATGAAAATGTTGTATCATTAACGCATCTCTTGATAGTATTTTTTATAGTGACCATTTCTAAGCCACCTGAAATAGGCTTCATCATAATCATTACTTATAAGAACGTAGTCTCTAATGAAGCCCGCATGTATTTTTACAAGATTTTCGATTCTTTTATTACTAATATTGAGTCCCCTCTCACTAGCTATTATAAACTCGCGGATTAGAACCTCCAGCGGCGTGAAATAATATGGTGTGAAAATATAACGTAAAATAGTTTTAGCACCAAGCTCCCTGATCTTTCTCAGGATCCCTTTTGCAGGATAATCTGATATACATATGGTTTTTCGACCTCTATTACCCTCCATCCATGTCTCAAGTATATAATTGCTTTCGTCATCAATTGATTTGGAGACATTGATTATTATTTCAGACAATATTCTATGCCACTCATCGACATCAACCCTCCCAGTAATGTTAACCCTTAGAATTAGAGTGGCTATCTCCTCAGCAAACTTTATGGAGAGATTTTCAAGGGCGCTGTTTTCATAACATATAATCTTAGAACTCGGCTTCCTAAACTTTAATCCCCTTATCGCTAGGAGAATAGGTTTAAACCTATATTCCCATGTTTTTATTGACCCCCTTAACACATTTAGGCACTCAACCTCTTCTATGAACTGCTCGTATGGCGCACCGAGCGATAGCTCATTAACCAGCCAATCCAATTCACGTGGAACATTGAGATACAAAACGTCAAAGTTAATACTTCTCAAAAGGGTGGCAACTTTTTCAGAAACTGCTCTTAAGTTATTTGGCAAAAACCATATTTCAAACTCGCTAGACATTTACAAAAAAATTTAAGAGTGAAGTTTTTATTTAAAATTCGCTGAAGGTTTTACTTGGGTTAAATTATTATTTAATTTAATCAAATTCACTTTCAGTCTTTTCGCCCTCTTTTGATGGCGTCTTTGGCATCTTTGTCTTTCCGGCTGCTATGACGTCATCTATCTTTAGTATCATCGTCGCTGCCTCAACAGCTGACTTAACGACCTGCTTCTTAACCACAAGTGGCTCATATACGTCTAGCTCCTCCATATTCCTTACTTTACCATTGATAACGTCTACACCAGCCCACTTCTCACCCTTATCATGCGCCGCTCTTAACTCTGAGATTATGTCTATTGGATCTAGGCCGGCATTCTCCGCCAAAGCTATCGGTATAATCTCCACCGCATCAGCGAGGGCCTGCGCCGCTAACTGCTCCCTACCTGAAAGACTGTTGGCGTAGTCTCTTATTGCCCTTGCAATCTCTATCTCCGGTGCTCCCCCACCAGCTAAAATCTTCGGCTCCTGTACAACGTCCCTAACGACGGATAACGCATCATGTATCGAACGCTCGGCCTCGTCTACTACTCGCTCGCTTCCACCCCTTATCAATATTGCCACGGATCTCGGATCCTTGCAGCCTTCTACGAATACCATTTTGTCCTCTCCAACCTTACGCTCCTCAACAAGCTCAGCATATCCTAGATCCTCAGGCTTAAGATCATCAAGGTTCGTCACAATCCTGCCACCAGTAGCCTTAGCAAGCTTCTCCATATCAGACTCCTTAGCCCTCCTAACAGCAAGGATACCCTCCTTTGCTAGGAAGTGCTGAGCCATATCATCAATACCCTTCTGACAAATAACCACATTAGCACCAGCCCTCTTAATCTTTTCAACCATGCCCTTGAGCATCTCAGTCTCCTTATCTAGAAAGGCCTTCATCTGTAGTGGATCCCTTATCCTTATCTCCGCGCTTATCTCTGTCTTTTCGATCTCAAGCGGACAGTTAAGCAGCGCAATTCTAGCCTTCTCGACACGCTTAGGCATGCCGGCGTGAACAACCTCTTTATCAAGAATTATACCCCTAACAAGCTGTGTATCTCGTATGCTTTCGCCCTCCTTCTTTATTATTTGGATGTTATCGATGTCTGCAACTATCTTGTCGCCACGCTTCTCAGTTATTTGCTTCACGGCATCAATCGCTATCTCCGCAAGATATTCTCTGGCAATACCTACGGCTTTGCTACCCATTGATGTCAGTGCAACTTTCTTTAGAATTTCCCTATCATCCATGTTTACAGGTATAGCTACTTTATCAAGGACTTCTATTGCCCTCTGGACGGCCTTGCGGAAACCGCCTACTATCACTGTTGGATGAACATTCTGATCTAGAAGTTCCTCAGCCTTTCTTAATAGTTCTCCAGCAAGCACAACCACGGTCGTTGTTCCATCGCCAACCTCTTTATCTTGGGCTTTAGCAACCTCAACCATCATCTTAGCAGCCGGGTGCTCAACCTCAACCTCCTTAAGGATCGTCGCACCATCATTAGTTATTGTTATATCACCAAGGCTACTAACGAGCATCTTATCCATGCCGCGGGGGCCTAAAGTCGTCCTTATAGCCTCAGCAACAACTCTAGCAGCCATGATATTATTTCTTTGAGCCTCTCTTCCACGACTTCTAGCAGTCCCCTCCTTCAATATTAGCACTGGACCTGAAGGAGTCTGAGCCAGATACGCCATACTAATCCCCCTCCTTTTATTTATCATTATTATTTTTTATTATGTGATAATATTCTTTGTTTTTATAAGAGAAAATGGTGGATATAAGTTTTACTTAGGGGCTATATGAACGATCTTTAAGTTTATTGAAGAATGACTGGTAATCTTTGGATTGAAAGGTTTATTTATGAGAGGCTCAGTCTTTTCTTCGACCTTACCTTCTATAATACATAAAATTTTTCCTCGAGCATATGGCAAAATAATTGAAACAATTTCTAAAAAGAGTTTTCAGCGAGGCTTGCTGGTAATATGACTCTTAAATCTCTAGGCAAAATGTAGAAAGCAGCAAAGTCTCATTTATATCACCACTCAATAAATCAAATTTGTATAACAGGAGAACAAAAACATTATTTTGAAGAAAAAACACATCTGACATTGGCTGTAAGTAACTTATGGTGAATTAACTTATGGAAGAATGGGATTTAGTTGTTATTGGTGCTGGACCCTCTGGCTTGACTGCCGGAATATATGGTGCTAGAAGCGGTTTAAGAACCCTAATTTTGGAGAAGAGAGTGGCTGGTGGAGTTCTGAATGAGATACCATTAATAGAGAATTATCCTGGCTTCCCAGATGGTATTAGTGGCCAAGATTTGGCGGAGAAAATGATTAGCCAATGCAGAAAGTTTGGTGCTAAGATACAAGAGTTTGAGGAGGCTACTGGAGTAGATTTTACCGATGAAGGAAAAATTGTTAAAACTGATAAGGGGAGTTATATAGCGAGGGCAATAATAATAGCTACTGGTTCACGCCACAGGAAACTTAATGTTCCGGGGGAAAAGGAGTTTGAGGGGCGGGGTGTTAGTTATTGCGCCCTATGTGATGGCCCCCTATTTAAGAACTCAAGAGTTCTAGTCGTGGGCGGGGGAAACGCCGCGGCTGTTTCAGCCATATACTTGTCAGATCTTGGAGCAAGGGTTTTCTTGGCGCATAGAAAAAAGCAGCTTAGGACTGATGAAATTTATGCTAAGGAAATCTTTAGGAAGGGAATTGAAATTTTATGGAGCACAGAAGTTAAGGAGATAGCTGGTGATAGTAAGGTTAGGAGGGCGCTTCTCTACAACAATGAGACTGGAAAGGAATTTACGTTAGATATAGATGGCGTTTTCATCTTAATTGGGGAGGTTCCCAATAGCGAGTTCGCTAAGATTTCTGGGATAAGTGTTAATGGAGAAGGATACATTATTATTGATGTACTTCAGAGAACCAACGTATCTGGCATCTATGCTGCTGGGGATGTAACTACACACCCAGTAAAGCAGATCGGATCAGCCATAGGTCAGGCAATAACGGCGGCCATAGAAGCATATAAATACATTAGAAAGTTGTACTAGCCTAGATGAATAAAGGTTTTATGCCTATAAAATTTTTAAAAGAAAGTTAATAAATGTTGAAGTTCAATTAGCGGGTGGGGAGTTAGAGTATGGTTAATATACTTATAGTTTATGATTCTAGAACTGGCAATACTGAGAAGGCTGCCCATCTGGTGGCCGAAGGTGTTAGATCTGTTGGTAGTATGAATTGTATAGTTAAAAGGGTTAATGAGACGACTTTAGATGATCTTTTAGGCGCCGATGGAATAATCATTGGTTCCCCAACATATTATGGTCTTATGAGCGCAAATATCAAGGCTCTTCTAGATAAAAGTGTAGAGATACATGGCAAGCTCGAGGGTAAGGTTGGGGCTGCCTTCACAACATCTGGCGGCACGGCGACGGGGGCTGAGACAACACTGCTTTCTATAATTGAGGCCATGCTAATACATGGAATGATAGTTCAGGGAGATCCGGGGGATAAACATTATGGATTAGCGATTGTTGGGGCTCCTGAGAGCGATGAGGATAAAGAGCTCTGTAGGGACTTTGGGAGGAGAGTTGCTAAGCTAACATTGAAGATTTTTGGTGGAAGAGAGCAGTAAATTATTTAAAAGTGGCCTTAATGAAGGCAGTTATTCTAGCTGCTGGTGAGGGGCAGAGGCTTAGACCCCTAACCTACACTAGACCAAAACATATGATACCAGTTGGCGGTAGACCGATACTAGAACACCTCATAAACTCTCTTAAGGCATCTGGAATAAAAGAGGTTTTAATGGTCGTGAACTACAAAGAAGACGTTATCAGAGAATATTTTGGGGATGGCTCTAAATATGGCATCAAAATAGACTATGTTCGCCAGAAAGAGATCTCTGGAACAGCTAATGCCATACTTTCTGCGAAAGACTATGTTAACGGTCCCTTCCTAGCGGTTAATGGTGATATATTTGTATCATCAAATGCGGTGAGGCTACTTATAGATAGGGCTTATCTAGAAAGGGCAGATTTAGCATTAGTGGCAATCAGAGTTGAGAGACCTGAGCGGTTCGGTGTGCTAAAGATGAGGGATTGGGAGCTAATAGAGATTATGGAAAAGCCAGTTTCTGATATACCCAGCAACCTAGTTAATGCTGGCATATATTTATTCTCACCAAAAATATTTGATTATATAGAGCGAACGGAGCCTAGCGAGAGAGGCGAATTAGAGATAACGGAATCTATCCAACTGATGGTTAGGGAGAATAAGAAGGTTTTAGTTGTGGAGATAGCCAGGGAGGACTGGCTTGACATTGGAAGGCCCTGGGATCTCTTGGATGCTAATGCCCTAATTCTCAACCAAATGAAGCCGGAAATTCTAGGAGATGTGGAAGAGGGCGCTCGGATCAAGGGGTCAGCTTATATTGGTAAGGACGCATTAATTCGTGCAGGCTCATATATTGAGGGCCCAGTCTTCATTGGTGAGGGAAGCAATATCGGTCCAAACTGTTATATACGCCCATATACTAGCATAGGCAAGAATGTTAGAATTGGAAATGCGTGTGAGATTAAAAATAGTATATTAATGGATAACGTCCATGTGGGACACCTATCCTATTTGGGCGATAGCATTATTGGTGAGAACTGTAATCTTGGGGCTGGTTCCATCTCAGCCAATCTTCGCTTTGATAGGAAAACCGTTAAGATGAGAATTAAGGGTGAGATTGTTGATACAGGTAGGGTTAAGATGGGAGTTGTTATGGGCGATAATGTTTCAACTGGCGTTGGAGTACTTTTTATGCCCGGTGTTACTATTGGCTGTAATTGCTGGATTGGTCCAAACGTGGTTGTCTACGAGAATGTTCCTCCGAACACAATCCTCATTCTGGAACAGCAGATTAGGCGCCTATCAATTTAATTCCAATAAAGTAATAAGTATCAAGTGTGGATAATAATAAGGGACTGATTAAAATTAAAGGAGAAGACTTATGTCGGCTGTGGAGAGGAGGTTTATTTTAGAGGTTACATCATTAATCGATAGAACTGTTAGTGTTGTAACGGTTGATGGTAAAACTTATGTTGGGACTCTTGTTGGGATAGATCCAAGTAGTTTAAACCTATGTCTAGCAGATGCGAGAGATGAGAAAGGACGCTTATTATTGAAAATTATGGTTAGTGGGAGTAGGGTAGCGGAAATATTCTCTGTTGAGAAGCCCTTTGACCTTAAAGGCTTAGCCGAGAGATTAGAGAGAGTCTTTCCAAAAATGGTTAAATTATATGAAAAAGAGGGCTTCATATGGGTTATGGATAGGATAAAAGTAACACAAAATGGTGTTGTAGAAGGAAGTGGACCAGCCGCTGAGAGGGTTCAGAAGATATATGATCAATTTGTTCGGGAGACAAAAGGCGAATAATGTATTCCTATACCCTCTTTTTCTACGTATATGATTTTTAGATTTACCAAACTATTATGTTTAAACAAACCATACGGGCCTAGCTCTCTCCCTCCTCCTCGCTAAAGCTCCGAAATCGAATGGCGATAATACGCTTATGAGATCTCTTGGGTCACCAATCTCGCCTAAATCAATTTTCAATTTCAGTATATTGGATAGAGCCTTTAAGAGTTCGCTAGCAGCCTCCTTGTCCGGATAGGTTCCGGGTGTTTCGGCAAGTAGACAGAGTCCCTTCATGCCGAGTAGTTTGCATAGGCCTATTAGAAGTCCTGCAACTCCGAAGATGCTTATTTCTAGTGGTTGAGCTTTAAGCTCCTTGGCGATCTTAGCCATATCTTCATCTGATGCCGCAAAATAGATTTTCGGTTTGGTGACGGTTCTTCCGGGTCTATAACCTCCAAGGGTTATGACATATTTGCAGCCTAGGCTTTTTGCAATGTCAAGTATGCGACCGCATAGTTCGTATTGTCCACGGCTGGTTAATGCCTGAGTGTTCCCATAAAGC
>JAWAXL010000054.1:0-9304 GCA_038820405.1 Bathyarchaeia archaeon | reverse complement strand
GGTAAAATTGATGCTTATTGGATGGCGGCCTCAGCCATCGACGAGGCTATAAGAAACAATGTTGCTGTTGGGGGAAGGAGGATAGTGTTACTTGACAACTTCGTTTGGGGAAACCCGGAGAAGCCGGATAGACTAGGCTCTCTTGTGAGAGCTTGCATGGCATGCTACAAATTTGCTAAGGGCTTTGGTACACCATTTATCTCCGGAAAAGACAGCTTGTATAACGAGTCACCGCTAGGACCAGTTACACCAACCCTACTCATAACCGCTATAGGGATAACCCCTGATGTGAGGAGGATAGTTTCCATGGATCTTAAAGAGCCGGGAAACTTAGTCTATATTGTCGGCCGCACCTATGATGAGCTTGGGGGCTCAGAGTATTATAGGCTTAAGGGTTATCTTGGTAAAAGCGTCCCTAAGGTTAGGCTTAGAGAAGCTAAACGGAACATGAAGGCAGTTATAAGGGCAATTGATAGAGGATGCGTGAGAGCCTGCCACGATCTCTCGGAGGGAGGCTTAGCGGTTGCCGCGGCAGAAATGTCCCTAGCAGGAGACCTCGGACTAGAAATATGGTTAAGAAATGTCCCATATGCTGGTCGAATTTTAAGGAACGATTTTGTGCCATTCTCGGAGTCCAATAGTCGCTTTTTAGTGGAGGTTCCAGAAGAGCATAAAGACGAGTTTGAGTTGGCTCTTAAAGGGACAAAATATGCACTAATAGGCAGGGTTAGGAGAGATAGCTCCTTCATGATTTATGGTCTTAACGGAGAACCCCTGATTAATACTGATGTAGACGAGTTAATTTATGCGTGGAAAATGACGTTTTGCAGGTGATTCTATTGAGGAGTGAGGACATTAATGTCTGCATAGTTAGAGTTGGTGGGACAAATTGTGATACAGAGACGAAAAGAGCCTTCATTGACCTCGGCGTTAAGGCGGAGGTATACCATATAAATGAACTGATGAAAAGGAAAGATCTCCTCTTCGAGCATCAAATACTTGTCTTCCCAGGAGGCTTCTCTTATGGCGATTATGTCAGGGCTGGAGCCATATTGGCAAAGATGATTATGGCTAGAATTGGCAAAGAGATAAAGGCTTTTGTAGATGAGAATAGGCCCGTACTTGGCATATGCAATGGCTTCCAAGTGCTTGTTGAGGCTGGTCTTCTCCCTGGACTAAATGGTATAAGCGAGTATCCAGAGGCAACCCTTGCAACAAATGTCCCACTGGGATATAGATGCATGTGGGTTTATCTGAGACATGAAAGCAGCGGTAAATGTGCTTTCACATGGCTTATACCTAAGGGTAAAGTTCTAAGAATCCCAGTAGCGCACGCTGAGGGAAGGTTCATATTGCCGGATAAGAGGATTCTTGATAAGCTCATTGATAATGACCAGGTCGTATTTAGGTATTGCTGTAAGAATGGTGATCCAGCGGAGGGAAAGTTTCCAGAAAACCCGAATGGTTCACTTTACGATATAGCTGGGATATGCAATCCAGAGGGAATAGTATTTGGTTTAATGCCCCATCCAGAGAGAGCATATTACGGCTGGCAATTACCTGATTGGACGAGGGCAGGTAAGCCTCCCAAATACGGGGATGGCAGACTAATATTTGAATCCATTGTGAAGTATGTTATAAAAAATTTTAACTAAAAGATCACGCATAATTTTAAACCTTTATACTTAAACATTAAATTATTTTTGAAAGAATTAATTAGATAACGATAGCTATTAATTCCGAGAGAAAGGTTGCTCTTATAGGTGTTGGCCAAATGGAGTTCAGAGATCATTAAGATTCTCTTGAGAAAAAGGGTGGATCGTTGGAATTATTTTCCGATAATAACATCATGTATCCATGGAAACATTGATACAACAATTTACAATTATAAGATTGATATCTAAGGTGCTAAATGCCCCATCGAGACTAAAAACGATGAAGGACATACAAGCATCATCTGCAGTATTAGATGACATGAAGTACTCATTAAAGATGATTTGCCAGATTTAAGATTAAACCCAAAAAGAGAAGCTCTTCAGATTTAAAGAAAAAGTGAAGGTTTACTTTTGACCTTGAGGGTTTAGTGCCTCACGAGTGCTTTTACCCTTATATTCCTGTGCGACGATCATTGTAGACGTTAATATGACGCTTGGTATACTTCTTATCTTATCCAAGAGTTCATTTAATTGGGTTATTTCCTGCGCGCCAACCTTAGCAAGGATATCATATTCTCCGTAGATTATGCTAGCGTCCATCACGTTGTCTAAATCAGCTATTTTCCTACAAACATCTTTCTCAGCCCCAGAACTAACCTTCAATAGTACGTAGGCTTTTATCACCATGTTCTCTGCACCTCAAGCATGCTTCACTGAAACATAATAAAAATAACGTAGCGAAATATTTAATCGCTTCCTTTAAATGAATAAATTTTCCTTTCAACAATAGTAACTCTTAAGTTCTCTTCTAAAAAGAAAATATTTTGGTGGGAGAATGCCTAAAGTTTTGATTATCGCTGGGGATGGCGTCGAAGCACAAGAAATCTTCTACCCATATTGGAGACTTAAGGAGGCGGGGATGGATGTTATCGTAGCGGCTCCCTCAAAGAAGACTCTGTTTACCGTCGTCCATGATTTTGAGCCAGGCTGGGAAACATATACAGAGAAGCCGGGATACAGGTTTGGGTGGGTTGACCTATCCTTTAAGGATGTTAAGCCGGAGGAATACGATGGTCTTCTAATACCGGGTGGAAGAGCTCCTGAATATATAAGGACATATGTCGAGCTTGAGCGTATCGTGAAGTATTTCTTTGAGAGAAATAAGTCTGTGGCAGCCATATGTCACGGCCCCTTAGTGATAGCTGCCTTTGGGCTAACCAAAGGAAGGAAAGTTACATGTTATGCAGCAGTTGCGCACGATCTTAAGCAGGCTGGTGCAGAATATGGATCTACCAGTTTTATGAGAGAGTTCCTAAAACTCTTATTGGAAAAGAAAGCTTGAACAATGTCTTCCCTTTTTGCATATAATATTTTATTTCTATCCTACTTAAATGGTATAACACTGTTGCTTTAGTCCTTCATAGATGATTATTGAACCACACATAATTTCGGCATTGTAAGAATAATAATAAGCTAAGATCTTCAGTAAATATTTGATCCAGCATATGCTCATTTTTAATTCTGTAAACTTTAAATTTGATTATCCCTAAAATAATCATGTAAACCTATTTTCATGGGGTTGATTATGCCAATAAAAGAAGTTCTTCCCGGAGTTTTTATGATTAAGGTTCCGTTACATGGGAACCCGCTTAAATCGGTTAACTCTTATATCATTATGGCTGAAAAACCATTGATAATTGATACCGGGTTTAATTTAGATGTATGTTATGCTGAGCTTGTAGGAGCGCTGAATAAGATTGGGGTTGACTATAAACGAGCAGAGTACTTTATAACACATCTTCACGTAGATCATCTCGGACTTGCAAGTAGGTTAACAAATAGTGTATATATGAGCGAAGTAGATATTAAGACTTGGCAGAAAGTAAGTTTTAGACCTGATAAATTAGGATTCTTTGTAATGAATGGTTTTCCACGTGAGGAATTAAAGATAGTTGCAAATCTCCACCCGGCCGTCAGGTATTCAGGGAAAGTTGATTTCCAGCCAGTAAAAGATGGTGAAATTTTTGAGTATGGAGATTATACTTTAAAAGCAATGTTAACTCCTGGTCACACACCAGGTCATATGTGTCTTTATGATGAGGAAAAGAAAATTTTGTTTTCGGGGGACCACATACTTTTTGACATAACGCCCAATATAGGTTATTGGGAGGAGCACAACTCACTAAGAGAATATCTCGAGAGCCTTGATAAAATCTATAATCTTGATGTAAACTATACTTTCCCGGGACATAGGGAATTTCATGAAGACATTAAAAGAAGGATACTTGAACTTAAGGATCATCATAAGAGAAGAATGAATGAGATAATTAATGCACTTAAGAATGAGGAGAAAACTGCTTGGCAAATCGCTCCCATATAACCTGGGATATAATTTACGATGATTGGGGATGCCATCCCCACAATTTAAAAATGGTTCATTGTTAATGAAACCATCGCGCACCTAATCTACCTAGAGGAGAGAAGGATTTTAACGAAAGAAATTAAGGACGAAACAATTTATTACATACTTACTAAATAGACTCGTAAATGGTGCTTCACTTGAAGTTAACAAGGTTTTCAATTTCTGTAACAGAAAATGCAGCAAAGACTCTCTCGTTTTATACTGCCTTACTATTTGAACATATTTTTCTGAAGACTTTATTAGACTGAAATGGAGTAAAGAATCTTTATATTAAGATCATTTTCTGGCAGTATTCTTATTTCTCATCAACCCTTTTTATAGTTTAGGTGACTTCAGTGACCCTCCACCTTGATATTATAGGCAAATTTCCTTAACTCGTAAAACCATGTATAAATGGGAGTAGGAGCTTATTTAAAAAATTGTTCCTTTCAATGGAGTGCTGTTTTCTAGAAAGATGAAATAATTTCGTTAGCAAACTTTTCAACTTTTTTCACACTTTGTTCTGGGTCAGGATAGGGCTTCCCTGGAGGCAGTACGTCAGCTATATAGTATTGGCAACCAGCGCTCTTATATCGATCAATGTATTCGGCGTTAACATCTATTGACCCTAAGACTGCAAATGTAAAGGAAGATTCATCCCTCCCAAAATTTCGAAGATATCCTCTAATTCTTTCTACGCGGACCTTATACTCTTCTGGAGGGAGTATAGGGATGGTGCCGAATTCTGTTGGTACATCGAATATAGTAGGAGCCCATCCCTCAAAGCATCTTGTTGTCGCTTTGAGTAGACGAGACCTTCCTCCTCCAGACCATATAGGCGGGCGGGGTTTCTGAACAGGTTTTGGAAACAACGATGCATTATTTAAAGTATAATATTTACCTTTAAATGTAACACTTTCCATAGTCCAAAGTTTAATGATTACTTCAACTCCTTCCAAGAACATCTCAAATCTAATTTTTGGTTCAGCAAAGACTCCTGTTGGCGAATAATTTATAAATTCGTCGCCAGTATATCCAGCACCTAACCCAGCTATAACTCTACCATTCGAAAGTATATCGACAGAAGCAATAACTTTAGCCAGTTGACTTGGGATCCATCTAGGCACAGGACTGACAAGGCTTCCTATTTTTATGGTAGATGTCTTAGCAGCAATATATGAAAGAGTTGTCCAGCAGTCCACAAGCAGTGGATGCGGAAGATTGGATGGTGGTGGGAGATCATAGTGATCAGGAACAAAAATTGCATCGTATCCGAGCTCTTCAGCCTTTTGAATACACATGTCAAGTTGCTTTGTCTCTTTCCACCATTGATGTGGAGACAAGGATAATCCAAATTTCATATCCATACCTCTATTATTATGACTCCAATATTTTTATAAAAACTTTTATAGTCCATGGGCTGAGAATGGCTTTATAGAAGAGGAGATCTAGGCGACATCTAGAAAAATTGGGCTTTCAGTGAGTGACAAGTGTCCACTTGCATGCTTAGCCTCTTGAATACCCACTCGGAGAAAAATACTCCTAAAAAGCTAGTAAGACATAAAAGAAATAACAAAAGTTCATAAATCAAAGTCTGCGACCATAATAATTTAGCTAGAATAGAGGTCGGGAAAGATGAGAGACAAAAATCTTTTCAATATAAGAATCATGGATATAATTGCTGATGAGCTTAAAATTGGGCTTATTTAAATACATGATGTTAGCAAGGATATAAATCTGGAAGCATGTTACTAATAGTAAGATGCCAAACACATTAATTCTGGAGCGAAAGTGCTGTGGAGGTCAATCTTCCGTCTCCAATATTACTTTATAATAGTAAGCAGTAATAACATTTTGGAAAGTGCTTAGGCATTTCATAAGTTGAAGTTCACTTATCTACTGTAAGATGTAAAGTAAAAATAACGGTCATCTAATATTTCTCTATCCTTTTGATCGTTAATACTTTATTTGGAATACCTAAAAATGTTTTTAGTGATCTAAATGAGTTATAATGTTTGCGCTTAGGCTTTATCATATTTATCGAGCCACTTTTGCTTGACTGGGCATCAATTAATTTTACGGGGTATTGATTTCAATCATATATACTGGAAACACCCAGTTGCGCTGGTGCCAGTCCAAAATACGGTGGCTCCTGTGGAAACGTAATATTTATGTAATAGAAGAGAAGAAATAAAAAGCGGATAACAACTTTACAAAATTATTCGTGGCCTTTTTTATTTTAATCTTTAAAATTGCTAACTAGTATTATATCAAATAACGAGCAATCCTTTACACGGCTAATAATTATTATAATTTTTCGCATTTCCCTATTTTGATTCTTTTTGATTTTTACGCTGATTTTAAAGATCTATTTACAGATGCAAACAAAAATTAATAAACTGGCTATTAGTATGTTTTAAAAGATTTTGATTTGAACAAAACAATGCTTTTATTATAATTCACTCTTCTTCTACGATAGCAACTAGTCTTATCCAGGATCCGTCTCCGCCTATCCAACGGATGGGAAAACCTGCAATAATACATCTTTTTCCAGTTACTTTATCAACATCTCCTCCGACGCTCTCATAGACCACAATACTATTTTTAAGAAGTAATCGGTGGCAGGGCTCCCACTCTGGAAAATCCTCACGGGGATGCCTACCCGTTAATTGTTTGTATTCATCAACTAACCATGGTAAGAAATCTGGTGTACTTGGTGTTCGTCCCACAGCATAAGTTGCAAAAATTATATCCATGGCGGGTGCGGTTATACCTACTCCTTTCACTCCTTTCTTTACAAACCATTCTCCTGCCTCCTTATAGAAGCTTGGATAGTAACATAGCCACTCAATATTATCACCCCACTTATGATGCCAGCCTGTATTAACTATGACGATATCACCTTTCTCAATTTTTGGTTCCGCCTTCTCAAGATCTTCAGGGGTAATCACTTCCCATTTACCTTTCGGAATACTTACAACAACACCTTCTCCATAACAGTTTTCGAGAGGAATTTGATCCACAGTTTTGGGGTTAGGTATTTCGTAGAGAACATGCGCAGGGGCGTCCGTATGTGTGCCATAATGCATATGTGCATAAAATGTTTGTAGTCTAGTACGAGATCTTGACATAGTATTGTACTCAAAGAAAAACGGTTGAATCTGAATTGAAGCTGGGAATAATGGTGTTCCATGGCCAATAGGATTAGAAAGGTCAAAGATTCTGAATTTTCTCTCTTTTGGCAAATTTATGCGCCTCACATTATTTTTACTCTATAATCTCTTATAATTCTTTTGTAAAGAATAGGTTAAATTAACCTAAAGAGTAGTAACGGTTTCGAGAAAGTCTCATATATATAAAAGATGCTCTTTATTCTCTGCATGGTGTCAGAAAATGAGTGTAGGTCTCCCGAAACCTGTCCTGACTTAAGAGGAATTTTGGAAGTCGTTCAAGGAGCATATGGGATACGCGGATGAAGAACTGGAACTTTTTAAGAAAGATCCGCTTAAAAGGAAAATGGTCTTAAAACTAGCTGACCCTAAGATACCAAAAAATACGTAGTATTTGAATGCATAGATGCACGCGGATGCTCAGAGGGCATAAAACTTGGGGACAAATTATACTTTAAAGTAGGTCTTTTATTAGATGCTGAGAAAAGCAATAATTGATGCAACTATTCTATTGGTTATGCGGCTGCTGAGGCCGCTTCAGTGTTTCTAAACATGATTTTACATGACATTGGTTCTAATAAAACATTTGTTAAGGTTTGTTCTTGTGGCGATGCTGGTCCACCGCTTTCGGATAAAGGGTTTGGATATATGCTATATAAAATCTATGTAATTGATGAAAAAGAGAAAAAGTAAATAAATATTCTATGAAATTTTTATTTCTCTCTTTTACTTGTTTGGTTTGTAATCCTTAATTTTTCCACTGTTTTAATTTTCCAGTAATTCTTGCTGCGTTGTCGCTATAGGAAGCTATATGCTGATCTCCCAATAAGGAGCAATCCCCTAGAATATGTTGCAGAACTAACTCCAGTATAGTTCACCACCATGAAAAACTGCTAGTTTCAATTTAGACTAAACTCATTAATAACGACCTTACTAAGCCTAGGGTTAAAGGGGTGGTGAAATTAATCTTTTCCTCCGATAAACACACTCTCCAATTTTTATTTCATTGGCGAATAAATTGAAGATTTGCTATAAATTTTTCTGCAGAAATCTTAGTCTGAAAATATCATTTTCCTCTATAGATTAATTGATAAAGATTTTTGATTGGTGGGCCTGAGGGTTTGAATCCCCGACTTCAGGCTCCCTTCAACCCTCTGATCTAGGGTTTCCGAAGGCCTACGCTATTCTTACTGCGCCCTCTCCAATCTAGGCCACTGGCTCCAAGCTCTTTAACATGATGCTGCACTAAAATCTTTTGGCATCAATCTTTTCAGAAACTAATAAAGGTATGAATCATCATAATGGACTTTCTCCATCTATTTACGCTGGAATAAATGGTGTTTACCCAACTTTTAAGTATTATCCAATTTTATGTAGACTAGCCCTCTCCCTCCTCTCTAAACAATCTCCTCATGAAATTAATACTTAGGATTCAGGATTCGAGGACTCCTTTCTCATTCTTGGCATTTTTTCTAAACTCTTAGATATTTTTACTTAATTGAGTTCGAGAGTTAAATATGAATAATATAATCCATGTTTAATCCAAAATTCGTTCCTCTCGATGATAATGTTTTTATTATTAACAATAGTTGAGTTAAACTAAAAGCAAGGTGGTAGTGGCGTCCGCTTTAAGAACGATAAGCTGGAGGAAGCCGATTTAATATCGCTGCTCTGCCTCGGCATAAACTTTAGGGGACTTGCAATTATTTTTTCTATGTTGTCCTTATTTCGTCGCTTTGCTCTCCATGACTCTGGGCTTTGGGTTCTCGGATTCATGGAAGAAGATGGCCGGAAGGTAGAGGAAGATGAACCAGCTGATCGATAGGCTGATATTCAGGATCAATTCGCTTATATAAATGGATAGGAACGTATAGGCAGTCATTATGCCTCCATGTAGTGAAGCCGAAGTATAAATGTCTGATGTCTCCCTTAGAGCCCCGGCTAAGCATCCGAAGGCGAAGCACCCTAGGATGTGTATGGGCATCCACCAAGCCGGCTCCCATCTAGATGTAATCGGGTTCCAGTAATTGGCTATGTGCATCAAGGCGAAGATTACGGAGGTTAGAAGTAGACCTACC
>JAWAXL010000053.1:0-9760 GCA_038820405.1 Bathyarchaeia archaeon | reverse complement strand
GGTAGTTTGCCAAAATTTCATTTTTAGGAAGACCCTTAGCTGAGATTAAATCGGCCATTTTTACGACGCCAAGTACGTCAGCTAAGTTATATCTTATCTCTTTATCCAGAGAACTAAGCAATCTATTGATTTCACTAGCCAGTCTTTTGCATTTACGGTACTCTGTAAAATATCGTTTGGTGGAAACTTTCTCAGCTCTGCTAACAATGTCCATGAATTTAGCTGGGACATACAGGGGTGAGTGGTGGGATGCTATCATATATGCTGTAAGCTCTTGATATGCCTGATCAATGTTTAGCCCAATATACTCATTCATGTACATGAACCACTCTGCACCCTCAATGGAATGCAATGGCCTCCTCTTTTGAGCTATATGCCAAGTATGTAAGAGTTTGCCAATATCATGTACGTCGCAGAGTAAGAGGGCAAGTTCGATTAGCTCCTTTGGATAATTGTAAACTCCCATTATTTCCTTAGCTATTTCACGGCACTCTTTAGCATGTTCCTCGTAGGATTTGCCCGGATGTGTTTCCTTCGATAGATCTAAACCCCTCTCACGGATCTTATCTAAGATGCTCAATTTTAGGCCGCCAGTATTAATGATTTAAAATGCAATTTAATGCCGCACCTAATACTTAAATCGACCGCAAGGTCCATTAGATTCCTCAAAGCATAGAAGTCTGGAACCCCATATTCAATAAGTTTGCGGCATAAAATTTCATAGTTATTCATCAATAGATTGATCGTATTCCTTACTTTTTCGACTTCCTTCCTTCTTCTTGATTCCCTAAGAGCATCTCTAATGAAGGTATCAATATTCTTAACCAATGCTTCAAGATTCTTCCTCACTTCATCCCTTTGAATCCAATTATTGATGAAAAAGTCTAGACGGGGAAAGAATATTGTACACCACTTCTCTTTATCAGGCGGCATAAAGAACATATTTACTGTAGCAGATTGTAGCATGTTTAAAATTGAAAGACAAATCTCCCTCTTCTCGGGATCTTCTTCAACATCTATTTGGTTTCTCAACCACATAATAAACTTTAATAGAACTACGTAGGGATGATCCACGTCGTATTCTTGAATACCTATCTCCCTTAATTTGTCTCTTTCAATTCTAAATGGTAAGCCGAAGCCGAAGCTTTCAATAAGCTGTCTCATATCTCTCATGAAACCCTCATCTTCGCTGTAAATTCCAATACTCTCTCCAAACGCTATTGAACTGCAAAGCCTTGAGGCTAATCTGTAAAGGTCATCATCTACGAATTTTTCTCCAAAATATAGGTTCATCGCCTCTTTTCTAGCTACCGATCCAGGTGCATGAATATGTCTTAATCCTTGCTCAACATTGCCTGCTTGTCTTTCAATAAAATCTATTACCACGCCCTTTAACTCTCTTAGAAGATTGCTCAATTCGTGAAGGTCTTTCACCTCTATCTCCTGCTTTTTCAATATTTCAGTAAGCTTATTTTGAATCTTCTTGTAAGCATTAGACTTCTTATATTCTCTTGAAGCGTTCCCCCAGTCAATAGTCTTCCATACTAAAGGATGCCGCCGAAATCTTCCTTGAAAATTAACTTCTCCTAGGAAACGCTCGGCTATGTCCTCGACTTTTTCCTTGGAAGAAACTATTCTTTCAACAGGATCTTTGATCTCGCTTGGATTAAAATCTCCAATGATAGTCTCCAACATATTCCTAAAAGTGTTTCTAAGCATAAAAATCACCTAAATTCGGAGTGTTAGAAATGGTTTAACTTTATGGACAAATATCTTACTCTCGCCATCGTTAACTACTTCTCTCTCGCTTTTCAGTCGTATCTTTGCCCCGTAAACTTGGATGAAGTCCTCTTTAACGTTGGCTAGAAAAGTTACGGGCATCACTAATGGAGTTAGTTCACCACCGATTCCTCTCATCTCCCATACCACATTAAAAGTCTCCGCCTCTATTCTCTCAAAATCTTCACGGCGGCAATAACCACAACCTTCTGAACTTTTCTTCAGTTCAGCGGGCTTTGGATCACCAATGAATTCTATGAAGTGGTAGTCGTTTCCGCCGAAAATATCGTACTCAACATCGTGCTCTTTCAGCCTTTTCATACCCTCTCCTACCAATGCCTCATTGGATGAAGCTATTGCGAATTTGTATTCTGGCATGTACAGCTCCTCACTTTCCTTTATTGTGAGGAGCTTTTGCATTTTATTAATCACGTACTCGCTTCTTTCCCCAGCATAGTATCTTTTAAGCAGTCTTACGAGCTCGGATACTGAGCAATGCATCTTAAAGGTTCTTGCTAATGTTATTATTCTCCCCCCTAGAAACCTCAGTTCTGCACCTGCCAATATTTCGTCGCTAACCTTGTATAATTCCTCCATTTCTAAACCTAATATTGCTCCAAACATTCCAGCTACGGCTGAAGGTGGTGGAATTAAGTACGTTCTTCTTGTCATCTTTTGCATATGATCCTTATATTGGGCTGTGAGGAAGCGAACTATGAATGTTAGAGCCTTCATTCCGCACCCTATCCAAGCAATACATAATTGCATATGTTGCCAATAATGTTGCTTATGCTTTGTGAGTCCAGAGATCCCTCGGATTTCTCCTCGGTGAACGCTTCCTTACCTGAAGCTGGCTTGTAAGTGTACTCTGTATAGCAGCAGCCTTTGTAGTCGAGGATATAGAGTTTATCTATCAGCCAGCCATATACCTTCCTCATGCCCTCGACTAAGCCATTGTTTAGTTTCCCTTCCTCCGTAACATCTACATATCCGAATATTGGCGCGAAGCGCTTTGTCAGCCCAATTATGGCATAATAATACTCTGGGACGCTTGAACTTTGGGCTCCACGCGGGAAAGTCCATCCCTCCCATAACAAGACCTCAAGGAAGGCGCTGAGCCTCTTCCTCCTTTTATCTTCATTAAGCGCCATTTGTCCGCCAAGTTGCTTCTTAAGCTCCTCAGTTAATTCATCGTCGCTGAAGCGACCGATCCTATCGGTGACTATTACGTTAAGTTTGCCCAGCCATTCAGCTAGTTCGATCTCAAAAGGTGCTGGATAACCGTGTTCATATTTTGCTAGGAAATCTCTTGGAAATCTAGCTGCAAATTCAACCTTAATTTCCGCATGCCTTAATGATACTAGATGTGAGATTTTTATTGGGCTACTTCTCTTTATGGGCGGCTCTTCAGCTCTTAGGAAACCGAATATATCGTCATCAATATACTCTATTGGGTTGCCTGTGTCGCCTAACTGCTCTCTTTCAGGAGCTTTCCCTATCAACTGTAGCGGATCTATTGGAAAACCTTTTTCATACAACTTCTCCCTTATGCATCTTCTGATGCAACGGGCTGACACGAATGGTCTAACCTCATGATTCCATGTAATTATCTTCTTGAGTGGTATTCTCGTCCCAACGCCAATGTCGGCGTTCACATTCCCACTGACCTTTAAGACTAGAGATATTAAGGCTCTACTCGGCATGTCCTATCACTCCTTCTTCCGCCTCCTCCACGAATTCAACGCATCAAAAAAGCCAGATAGAATGGACGTACTATAACGGTAAAACTCATCTACACTCCACCTTTTCTCTAATTTTATCTCTTCGGGTATCCCTACATCTGGTCTAACTTCGATGAGGCAATCGATTATGGACCTCCTAAACCTTTCCGGTAGTAGCTCTGACCTTAGAGTTAGAAGAAGGTTTTCCATTCTTTTCTCAGCTCTTTCTGTGCCATACATAGATTCAAGTCGCTCTATGATATTCATTCCAGCAACGAAGGCCCAACCATATAGAGAACCTCCCCTCTCACCCATAACAATCCTCCCTATAACTATTGTGTTGCCGTGAAAACTTATTTGTTTTACTATGAATCGTCTTAGGCAACTATTGGAAACCCTGTTAGAGTTTTAGTGTATCTCCAACATTGTATTTCGGCGTGTGGCTTTCTACGATTACTGCTCCAACTCTTGGGTCGTATGTCGCTACGAATGTTGCTGGGTGATAATAGTGTATTAGGAAGCCGTAGAGCCAGATTGGACCTCTGCCTGAGAGGATAACCCCCTTACCGGCGACCTTCGGTGGATTAATGTTCTTCAGATCCTCGGGCGTAAGTGGCCTGCTCAGCTCAAACTCGACAATAACGTACTCATCCCTCTCAATGATATTGAATTTTATCTCGCTCATTTGTCGATCGACAACCTACATAATTCATCAAATTTAATGACTATGCTTCATTAGTCCATCTAAGCATCCCTCTATAACCCTATCTTTTGCCTCATCCTCAGCATATTGCAACATTATTGATTGACCATCATATTTTACTTCAGTAACGTTCATCTCTAAACCAGAGTGCGCTAGGAAATCTCTTGAAGTAAAGTCTTTGGGCTTTTCATGATCCCCGTATACGGTGCGAAGTTTAGTCCATTCTCTGTATAGCTTTTTTCCTTCTTCCACCGCTTTCTTTATTCTATTCAAGTCTCGACTTATCATCACATCAAACTTCTTTGAAAATTTCGAAAAGAAATTATCTCTAAGGCTGTTAAGTTCTTCATAGCTGACTTTCCTCTTCCTCTGGAGGCTCAGCGTCTTCGCAATAAGCCATATTTGGATTAACTTAGTGAAGTCTCTCTCAAAGCTTAAGAGTCTCTTCACAAAAATCTCGTTTCCATTAGATGTCACGTTTACGTTTTCCCTCCAAATGTTAACAATTTTCTCAATGATGCTACCAAGACGATCTACCTCAGGATAAAATGTATATAGTGCTAGTGGCAGGCCATTAAAGACGGAGCTTAAGAAGGCATTTAACTCATCTTTCATTTTATCGCAGTCTGAAATTAGTGTCCGCAAATCCTCCTCACGATGTACAGGCTTCCTATAATAGCGCTTAAGTGGGGTGCACTTACCCTCAGCGCCAAGCCGTACAAGATCATATTCAATAATTGCAAGAGAATCCTCAACTAAGTGAATATTCAGTTTACTTGTAACATTCTTACGGTAAGGTTCGGCATTATATACTTTGAGTTTAGCACTTCTGCGCGTAAGAGCAAGTATGCTCATTATTTTTTTAATTGCGGACAATGTTAAAGATGGCATAAAGTTAATGCCGTGAGTGAGATCCAAGTGAATGGTAATATCTGCATCGCTTTCTGCAAGAAGTTTCGAAAGTTCAAACATGACATATGCATGAAAATCGCTTAAATTGCCAGTGAAATTGAAGAAGATATCCCTTGGCTGAAATCTACCTGCTCCAGGAGCAACTATTATCTTTAATTGGTCACAGCTTAAATTTGTTTCCTTTGATATGAACCCTGCGTATTTCCTGCGTACTTTCTCGACCAAATCGCTGTATGATGAAATCCTTTCTTCAACAGTTGTGTCCAAGACAATTACAATTATGATATCTGGCTTAGGAGTGATGTAGTTGAGTAGAGGCAATGTAAAGATGCTCTTGAAAGAAGAGCCATCATAAATGTACTCGACGGGATCCCAGCCGGATGGATCGCCTAATGTAGATATTAAAGCCGACCTTATACCGCTAAAAGATATTTCTTTAACCATATAACCACTTTAAAAACTCTTCCATACTTCTTTTTTCTGCGTATTTGAATGGATTGGCGATTTTAACTCCGCTTTTGTCACTCCTAAGGTCGACTGTGTACCAGTAAGATGCATTGCCATTTAATGTTAGCCACCCCATTCCAGCACTCTTTCTCGCGCCCAAGCTTAAACCAAAGTTCTCGATTGCTTCAAGAGTTAATGCGAAGAGTCTTGAGTCCTCTGCACCAGGTATAAGATTATCAGCGACGATCCTCAGCCTCACTTTCTCACCTATAATGCTCTCCAAGATGAAGAGCGCCCCCCCTCTAACCCTGTCGCTACGTCTATCAATTGCGACACCAGGCCTCTCATGAAGCGTGATCCCATCGTTTCCTAACCTTAGAATAGTGTCCAGAAACCTCAGTTTGCCAGCCAGTACATGATTTCCATAGAGCTTACCAATTGGACAGTGAAAAGCTAGAATAGACTCTGAAAGCCTGTAGAGCAGGTTATCGCGCGTGCCAAAGCCTCTTTCCTTAATCTCACCAACCTCCTCAAGCGTGAAACCTATCTCTCCAGCAACCTCGATTAAGTCCTCGCCGCTATAAGGTATAATTGTTGAGGCACCACCGCGGAGCACATTAAGTACTTCATTGCAGAACTTTTCATCTACTTTATAGGCCGCTTTAAACTCTTCTTCAAACGATTTGACTGCAAGCTCTACGAGCTTATCTCTAAAGTCCATGCTTTTAGCGATTCTTTCACTAACTGATCTAAATGCCCCCTTCCACGTTGATGAAGGTATGAGGAAACCCCTATCTTTAGGAACTTTAATGAAGGCTCTTCTTACATCGGTTGCCCCAATACCAATATTTAACGGGGACTTGATCTTAAATTCGAGGAGCCCAATAGCCTTATGTTCAAGCGGGTTTAAATGGTGGATTGAGTCCAATTGCTCACCCCATCTCAAACATAGGATTGCTCCTTACTGGATGAAGCATGTTAACGCCAGTAATAAGAGCATTATTTAGGCGCTCAACCGTGCCTAAAAGAGATAGGGCGGCCAAAGCTAGCGGGCTACCAGCGAACTCTGCGGTCACTATAGCTCCTGGTCTTGTCGCAAACTTAACCGATGGCTTCTCAACGTTCTCGTATAGGTCCCACCCACCTATGTGGAAGTCAGATCTTCCATAAACTGCTTTGATCCTAAGCTTGCCTCCTACATCAATAGGTGCCGCAATGCTTGAGAGATCTATTTCTAACGGGTATGGCGTATAGTAGCTATTATGGCATGAGACCAGTGGCGATGAGGCGTAAAGGGCAATGTATTTCCCATGAGCTATTGCCCCCTCTACCCTCATCGTAGCATCCCTTAAGCTAACAATCTTTGACTCCACTATCTTCGATCTCCCAAAACCTCTCGAAATCCCTCTGCCAATACAGATCTCCAATCCATCGATGCACTCCATAATCTCATCTGGGATGGAAAGCGTCGCCCAGAACCTTCTTCTGGGAGTCATAGCCTCATATTCATATAACATTCCAGTCTCTGAAGAACCCCTCTCCTTACTTACACCAGTACATATAAACCTACTGGCCAAAATCTTATTGGCATCGGTAGGGTAGCACTTTGAATAGAGGTTTTCGAGGACCATATGCCCATTCTTACAGGCGATACGCATTAGCTCCCTTAATTCGCCGTAGTTCTCAAGATCACCAATAATCCTACTTAGGTAATTTTCCCTCTGTCCACACATCTTGCACTCCCACATGAACGGATGGCTTGGATAGGACTTCTCTCCCTCACTTGTCACCGGATAGGCATATGAAACTATTACTGAGGGCCTCTCCCTCTCATTCTTCAGGAAATCCTTCCCGATAATCCCCCTCCTATACAGCTCGGAGAGAATCGCGCCCCTAAGCGTCAATGCTGGAATATAGTTTGGCACCTTTAGGAAACCCCTTAAGGACCTCCTTTCGGTGACTATTGTTGGTGAGAGGATTTCAAGTATTATCTCAAGGAAGACCATTCCAAAGCCACCCCTTAAGTTCATTAAGAAGGCCCAGCCAGAGAGTACCTTTAAGGACATTTTCCAGCTTACTGACATCCTCTATTCTCAAGTCTATGAGGCCGTTTCCGCGGCCTATCCTTCCGAGTCTAAGTTCGGCGAGTGATAGAAGGAGGAGAATAATCTTCTCCCTAGGGACATTAGTTAGCTCTATCGTCCCAGTGAATTCGCATCCTGGTGGTACATGCTCAATCGAGAACAATGCTCCTTCAGCAGCCTTCATAGATCTATCATCTATTCTAACTCTAGTTAGGGTCAACGTCTCTACATGGTTTATCGGTAAAAGGTCTGAGAATATTAGTGGGCTTGGCAAGGCGCTACCAGGATAGCCGAAGAGCTCGCATATGTCGCATAATCCTCCAATCTTCTCATGCTTTTCTCTAATGCGTTCTGGCCTGATCTCTCCACAAGATCTGAAGCCATAGCTCTCAGAGACTCTGCTTGCCGAAGACCTTAGGGCGCCCTTAAAGCTTGACGCTGGAATATAAATATCAGAACTACCCTCATAGCTGATTCTTTTGACAAATTGTATGTCTGGGCCCATCACGGTAGGGTAGCTCCATCCAACGCAGAATAATCCAACAGTTTTAAGCCTAACATTAAACTTCAGATAACCCCACCCCCAATAATCCTGATAAGCCTATCCACATCTGACAAGCTTGATGGGGCGTCTAAACTATCGGGTATAAGGAATTTAATAAGTCCATATGGACCATTTTTAATCCTAGCAATTTGCCGGCAGGTATAAATGTACGCTATTGGAAAGATGTATCTCTCGTATTGCTTGATGCCCTCTGCTTTAATAATCATAGATTTAGCCGCCTGTAAAGTCTCACTAATGGCACGCCCGATACTCTTGAGCCCGTTCTGGATTTCCTCTACTCTTTTAATCAAATCATCTTTTTTAACAGCGTCTTTCTCAAGTATCTTGATATTTCTTGAGGCTAAGTAGCTCAGGCGTGCAATTTCACTGTACTCTGGCCCTGAGTTCAGTATGTTGCATAATATCCTTTCAAAATCCTCCATATTTAATGGTTGAACTGTAAGCCTCTCGCGGTTTAAGATTTCAAATCTCTCATTAATAGTGCTACTTGAAAGGTCTCCAATTTCAACAATGTCAAAGCAAAGTGTGCTTTCGGCGGAGCCTTCTTCAATCTTCTTTCTGGCCTTACTTTTTGCTTTACGCATTAGCTCTGATGAAGCATCTATGAGCGACCATATGTTGGCTTTAGGACCTGCAACAGCTATGCCAATGGATAAGCCCCGTACAAATCCAAGATTATAGAGGAATTCCTTGCCTAGCACGAGGGCAATTAATGGTGATGCCCATGATGGGGCGAGTATTACGGCATCATCTCCGCCAGCATATAGTATGCCAATTTTAATCGGCAGTGCGGCTCTGGCAGCATTCATCTCACCGAACTCCTTTAGAACCCCGTTGTAGACATTGATTACCGCGTCCTCAATTGATTTCTTCAGGGCTAGGTCTATTCTAGCACTTCTTTCGTAGGCGTCGGCTATTGATAAACATGTAGCCATTAATGATCCCATTAATGCTCCGTCAACCTTTATCACCGCAATGTTCCTCATCTCAGCTAATCTGCCAAGCTCCTGTAGCTCACTAAGATCATGCCCAGCGATTATCTCCATTATGCGCTCAGAAGCTCTGATGTAAGCTTCCTTCTCATCCCATGGTATATTGAAGACATCCTTTGGCCGATAGACCTTTCCATTAATGCTTAGTTGCGACTCGTATTTCTCCTTAAAGTGAATGTTTAGACCAATGCTGTTGAGCTCACTGCAAGTTCTGCACGTCTCCAACTCTCCCTCAGGCGTTGGAACTTTTGTGGTCGGCGTCTCAATAAAGCAGAACTGACAGACTCTCCTAACACCTCTCTCCGAACCCGTAGGAATGTTTGCGTGATACTCTTTATAGGCGACACACATCTTATTGATCGATATTATTGCCATAAGCTTCTCAACCGTTCTCTTGAAATAAAATTGTTTAATTATGAGGGATTGCCAGTCTTTAATGAACCAATAATTGGTTATGTTGGAGAAATAAACCCGAAGAGCGAGGCAATATTAGAAGTTGAGAGAGAAGTTTTTAAGCCGAGGAAGTGGTCTGCTGAAGACCCATATTTATACACTAT
>JAWAXL010000052.1:9055-10071 GCA_038820405.1 Bathyarchaeia archaeon | reverse complement strand
CTATGCTTGGTTGTGGTGGTAGACTCATTAAAGCCTCTAACATACTTGGCATAATAATTTATCATCTCTAGAGATGGATTAAGGGCCAAGATGATAGCTTTCTCCAATCTATCTTCATCTAGTTCTCTAACTAGCTTGAAATACTCCCTGATCAGCATATTCGAACTCCGCTGTTAAGTATACTCTAAGACTTGATAAACATTTCAACATTATATCCCTTCATGGCCTCTGCTAGTAAAAATGATAATGTTTAGTCATTTCCCAAAGACGTGTAGCGCATGTAATGGGTATTCTAACCTATCAAACATGACACCGGAAGCCAGTCTATGAGAAATAATCTTTTAGTAAAGGTTTTTGGTGTTATGTGATGATAAAACCGTTCTTCTTTAACCAGCTGGATCTATTTCTAAAATAGAGAAAAATAGCATCATTAACTTAATCTATGAAGATGCATTGACGAGCTCATTTGATGCTATAGATTTAACGAAGACAATAGTTCTTGCTTTAAGTGGTTACGAGCAGAGTAGAGTACCAGCTGGCAGTTCACGATAACTAGTGGAAGCCTTAATACAGTAATGGTTTCAGAGACTTAAAGGAGAATATCAGTATGCTGATAGTTATTAGTTATTATCGCTTTCATTCGATAGATCCATACTACTTACATCTAATGATCTTAGATCTTATACGATATGAGAAATGACCCAGACTTCAATCTAAAGATGCTATGAAGCATCAAAACTAATTTGGGGAACCTAACTTTAACGAAATTGCGTAATAGTTGTCAGGATTTTCTAGTCTAGATAAGATTTCTCAGAAAACTTTTTTAACTGAGTTTACCTTCCGGAATTTTTCAATCAAACCCACTATTAAAGATGTAGTTTTAATAACATTCTTTAACGTTAGAAATATTTTTCGCTCTTGCCTCTTTAGTGAATGATAAGTTATTTACTTCTTCTGATGTTTATGTATGGTTGGGATGTACGTTTATCCTTAACCCTTAGAGATGATGAGGTCGT
>JAWAXL010000052.1:0-9045 GCA_038820405.1 Bathyarchaeia archaeon | reverse complement strand
AGCCTCCTTCCACGCCAATGGAGCCTCAGCTTACGCTAGAATATACGTGGAAAAGCCTAGATCAACATGCAACTGGTTAATAACGGTAACCATTCACTAAGGAGGCAAGATAGTGTCCAAAATAAGTATTCTTAACCACCCCCACCTTTCATGGCCTGATAGTATAGAGTGAATAGGTTCAAGAACTGCTAAAACCTTAACTTTTCTACCTTTTTTATTACGCTTAAAACAACTGGAGATTAGGGCCACAACATTCATGAAGATAACAACTAGACCACACTTAAATACCCTACCTTATTTGGACACTATCGGAGGCAAGAGCGTAAAATTAATAAAATCAAGTTGTATCTATTTTATAGAATTTGTTAAAGATCTTAGATTTAGCCAGCCCAATGTAAGTAGCTAATGTTAAAAAGTAGCTCGGTAAACCTGCGGACATGTATGGGAAAAGCCCGCTGGGACTTGTCCAACTAATAGGCTCGAGCAATATGAAATAGAAGACAGTACCTACAATCGTCGCTATTACACTCTCTAGGTTAAACCCTTTAAAGTATATGTAAGGGGAATTCTTGTAGTACAGCCATCTAAGATTCCATCTTCCTCGTGTTATTAGATAATTACCTGTTACTATTGCCCCATAAATCCCCGTAAGAAGTGAAATGTATGCTAGGTACATATAATACTTTTCGTATACTCCTGGAAGAAGATCCAATATTATGCCGCCTAATGTTGGAATAAGCACAATAAGAGGCCATTTTATTCTAGGAAGTCTACTAGCCAATGTTACGCTCATAGGGTAGATTAAACATACAGCATCGAAATTAGATAGAATTAACATAATTAGTCCGATTAATGCTATAATCCCACCTGCTTTATAGACCCATACGCTGGGATCAAAAGAGCCTGTGAGAAGCGCAGTAAACGCGGAAAATACTCCAGCAATCGCCGCGATAATTCCCCAACCCCATTGGCAACCATGATAGGCTGCTCTCTCACTTCGAGCAAGCCTCGTCCATTGACCATACCAAAAAGCCCAAGAAAATCCAAGACCTACATTAATCTCGAGAGCTGATGCTAGACCAAATCTTAAGTCTTCAAAAGGTTCCGCAGGGGTGGCTGCATAAATAGTATCTAAACCATGAATAACTATAACAGAATACATTAAGTATGATAGAAGAGTTAGTAAACTTATTACAACAACCCGAAGGAACCATTTAATAAGTGTTGGACCTCCGAGAGCTATAAAATAATTAATTACTAACCCTATGATTGCCCAGATCCAATAGCCTTCTTCAGTTGCAAGTATGCCGAGATACCGTTCTAACTGAAAGAGTGAAGCAATTTTCCATGCCGACTGCCCCATTAAGAGTGAAATATAGGCTATCCATCCAAAGCTTGACACGATGTAAATTATTACCCATATGTCACTAAACTTATGTCCAAATACTGCTCTATGACCTATATACTGGTCCACTCCATACCGTGCAAAAGGTATCGCCAGTAGCGATATTAAAAATAATGGAAAGACGTTGCCAAAGATAACAGTGGGGACAGCATACTTTGCGGGCAACCACAAACCTGTAAACCCCCCTACAAGGAAGAACCATGCAGCAATTCCAAAAGAAATCTGTACCAAAAAGAAATCTAACATACCATATGGACGTTCTTTTTCAGTCGTGGGAATCATCGTAAAGAATACATCTTTACGTATTTCTTCACTCATAATCGACACCTTCACCTTCTAGATCATGTTATGATTGACAGTAAATACCAGAGCAGGACGATGATGTTAATACCAATAGCAATCATGTAATCAATGCGTCTGATCCGCTCAACCCAACTAGCAGTAGTATTCCCTTTTTGTTGAATCTCTTCAAATTTTGATATCCGCTTTCTGACCTCTTCACAGATATTTTCTAAACGTTGATCAAATCTTTTTCCAAAACCTATAATCTGCGCACACTCCATCTCAACTTTTTTATCAGCTGACGTAATCATATTTTATAACTCCTAAAATCTTCTATTTTAATTTTACTCTAACCTAATATATAAGTTTTAGTTAATCTTTAATAAGTACTATTCAGTATAATTATACATGAGTCATGGGAAAATAACCGGCCAAGTTATTGAAAGGCTCTCTAAGATTGTAGGTGATGAAAATGTTCTAACATTGCCGCATCATCGTTTTATAAGAGCTGCTTCAGCAGCACCTTTCCCTCTACATAAATGGGAGGCTCACGCTCCAGATGTGGTGGTCTTACCTGGTAGTACAGAAGAAACGGCAGAGGTTGTCAAACTAGCGAATGAATACAAGATACCTATTGTACCTAGAGCTGGAGGGACAGGGCTAGCGGATGGTGCAGTACCGCTCAAGCATGGTATCGTTTTAGATATAAAGAGGATGAATAAGATTCTAGAGATAGATGAAGAAAATATGTGCGTCACGGTACAGACAGGCATAAATAATCAGGTTCTGAATTTAGAACTCAATAAATATGGCTATTGGTGGCCATTCGATATAGCATCATTTCCCTGTTCATGTATTGGTGGGAACCTTGGCACGAATGCTTGGTCTTTAATTCCTGGTGTAAGCGGTCATATCAGGGATCTGGTGAGGAGTATGGTTGTAGTATTACCTACAGGTAAAATAATGAGAGTAGGTGAAGGTGGAGGGAGAAAGATATCAAAATCATCAGTAGGATATCAGCTTAAGTACTTATTTATAGGTCATCAAGGAACTTTAGGAATCATAACGGAAGCAACGTTAGAAATGTTTCCGAAACCTGAAGTTGAATTTCCAGCTTTCTTTGCTTATAGGTCCTTTATGGATGCATGGAAAAATGCTTTAAAGATGGCTAAATCAGGTTTGAGAACAATGGGTACCCATATAATCTTCGACGAACAAAAGGTAGAGGCGTTGAGAAGAGATGATGAGGCCTATATTCCGCAACCCGAATGGGTAAAATCTATTATAGCAACTTGTTTCTATGGAACAGAGGCAGAAGTAAGAGGTGCTGCAGAAAAGATATTTGAGATAGCCGCTAAAGATGGAGGAGTATACTTAGGTGTAGAATTATCTGAAGGTGACTGGGCCTCTAGACACGATAGATACCATATACCCTACCATGGCAGACATCTGGATGGGCAAGTAGGAACATATTCTTGGCATTGTGAAGATGCGGCAGTGAATTATTCAGCCTTACCCTACGTGGTAAAGAAATGGCATGAATTGGTAGCTGAATACAAAAAGAAGTATGATATATTTGACGATATGGGCGGATTCTACTATAACAACAACCCATTCAAACAATGGGGAGACTATCTTTCAGAAATAGATATATTTATTGATGAATATCATTTGACAGAAGAATTATGGCAGAAATGGCTAGAACTTAAGAGAAAGATAGCTGAAGTCGTATTAGAAGTTGGGGGGTCTATCTCATCAGCACATGGTGGAACAAGACCAGGAGATGTCGAGCTTGTTGTAAGTAAAGAACTAGACCCTAATGCGTATGAGATAATGAAAAATATAAAGAAGATGCTAGATCCAAATAATATCATGAACCCTGGGAAATATTTATTAGATTCAGCATATATTGAGTGAGGTGAGAATATGGTAACGGCATACACTTATAAACCCTGGTTTGAAGCAAGATGGAAAGATGATAAGATACCAGAAGAGGTTGCGGTAGACTGTTATGCAACATTTGCATGCAGACATAAATTCTGTAGAGAAGTCTGTCCTGTATATCAAGAAACTGGAAACGAATCTCATTCATCCTATGGATTCCATGTAGCTTTACTTGCTGTGGCAAGAGGATACGAAAAACTTCATCAGCTAGGTGATACATTTACATATTGCCTACAGTGTGGTGGGTGTCAGCTTAGATGTCCTACAACCCTATTTACGGGAGACTTCTATAAGATAACTAACGAGCATAATGTATTGGTTACGAAAACTAGGTATGAAATTTTGAAGCTTGGATTCAAATTTAAAAACTCAGACAAAATGATGGATGCATTAAATAAAGTTGTATCTGACATCGAGGCCAAAAAGCTGCCTTTAGTTGAATGGGCGAAAGACCTTAACTTACCTAGGTCTGGGGAGATCATACTATTCGCAGACCACTACATGGCCACTCAGATGTCAACAGTACTGAGACTCATGGCAAAGACTCTTAAGGCTGCTGGAGTAAACTTCGGCATAATCGACGATCCGAGACCTGTCTTCACATATGAATTAGACTATCTAGATGAGAAGGGCAAAGAGTATGCGAAGCATAATCTTAAAAAATTAAGAGAGGCAGGGGCAAAGACTGTCATAACTGCTGACCCACATGTACATGTAGCTCTGACTAAGGAATATCCAAGAATATTAAAAGAAGATATACCATTCGAAGTAGTTTATGTTACTGATTATGTGGCACAACTTATTAAAGAAGGGAAATTAGTGTTTAAAAAGCCAGTTAATAAGAAGGTAACGTACCATGATTCTTGTAACCTTAATAAAGTATCAGCAATATGGGAGTCGCCTAGATATATTCTCAGAAGTATTCCTGGGTTAGAGTTTATTGATGAAGACCATGTTACCCAGTGGTATTACTGTTGCGGAAGTGGAGCCTCTGAAGTTAAAACATTCAAATTACTGCATGAAGATCTCGCTTACAGGATTGGCTTAAAGAGGCTCAGGAGAGCTTTAGAGACTGGTGCAAAAACAATTGCTGTAACGTGCCCACATTGTAATGAACAGCTTAACGAGGTTAGACTTAAAGCGAATATAGATGTAGAAATAGTCGATATATTTGAATTATTATGTGAATCTTTAGAGATAAAATGAAGGTGAGATTATGAGTAAAAAAGAAGAATATATCGGTGAATATGTAATTATGTATTACGGGGTCTTTGGGGTTAATCCAGCAAAAATGGTTAAATGGGTGAAACAGCAAGTAATGACAGATAAATTCGTATATGAGATAATTAAGCAGAGAAGAGACTATCTTCGTTGGATGCACGATATCTTCGCCCGCAAAGTGTTAAAACCACCAGCAGAAGTAATTAGACATTAGATATTTTGGCTCAAACATAAGTATGGAAGAGGAATGTAACTTACTAACTTTCTTTTTTCGCTCTTGCCTCTTTAGTGAATGATAAGTTATTTACTTCTTCTGATGTTTATGTATGGTTGGGATGTACGTTTATCCTTAACCCTTAGAGATGATGAGGTCGTTGAGCTTATCCGTAGGCGTAGGTGGCCTAAGAACCTTTCTAAGACTTAAGCGAGAATATCTAGAGGAAAAGCCTCCTTCCACGCCAATGGAGCCTCAGCTTACGCTAGAATATACGTGGAAAAGCCTAGATCAACATGCAACTGGTTAATAACGGTAACCATTCACTAAGGAGGCAAGAGCGTTCTTTTAATTCTTTTGGTTCACATCTTGTTGCCATTTTACATCTTTACAAAAAAGGTATTTCTAGTATAAAAATGTTAAGGACGGGGGCTGAAAAGGGACTGTCAAGTTAAGCCAAGTCTACTCCTTTATCTATGAGCTTGTATGGGAGTTGACCTGGCCCATCTAATTAAGTTATTTAGTGATAGAAGTATATTTCCTAGGTGTAGGTTTCTAGTACGGGTTAAGGCTTTGGCTGTAAGGCTCTATTCTGAGGGTTTAAGTCTTAGGAGGGTTTCTGAAGTCTTCTCAGAGCTGGGACTCAATGTTAGCTATGAGTCTGTTAGGATATGGTTCCATAAGGCTGGATGTATGCTTTCATATATCTCTAGGCGTAGGAGAGGCTTCATAGCAGTAGATGAGACAGTGATATATAATCTTGCTAGGAGAGCCTATCTATGGGCTGCCAGGGAGGTTAGAACTAAGGAGGTTATAGCAATCCATGTGTCTAGGGGTAGGGGTTTGGGAGAATGTATAAAGTTCATAGAGGCCGTCAAGGATGCATGCAACAACAAACCAACATTATATACTGATAGGGCTGGATTGTATGAATGGCCTATAAGGCTTCTAGGTATGGGGAGGAGGAAGAAGACATTCTGGAGAAGAAATATTATAGAGTCATGGTTCAGTAAGCTGAAGAGGAGGATAAGACAATTCAACATATGCTTCTCAACAAACAAACTAGAGACAGCTAAGAGGTGATCAAAGTATGGATAGCCTTAACTTGACAGTCTAAAAGTAATTAATACAAAATTACTTAATTACTTACTAGTATATATAAAATATAAATATATAACTATTAATAGAGGCGCCAATTTTTCTTTAAATGAGAATGAGAAAATGAATAAACTTTTGGGAATAGAACATTTTAATTTTGTTGAAGATTTAGAGCCACTCATTTATATAATGACGCTTATAACATTAACGATCTTGCTATATGGATTTTACCGAAAATACAGCTTATGGACCTATGGAGGGCAAAAGATTCAAATTAACCTCTTACCAAAACGTTTTTTAAGACTTATCATATATGGTGTATTAACAAGAAAAGTCATAATGCAGAAGCAAGGTGGCTTAATACATCTCTTTATTTACGTCGGCATGATAGGGCTACTCATTGGCACTTTACTCCGTTTATTAGAGTATGACGTATTTTTAAGATTCTTTCATGTAAGGATGCTTGAAGGAAATATATATCTAGTATTTAAATTGTTAATGAACATATTTGGAATATTGGCTCTAATTGGGATAACTTTTGCGTTGCTTAGAAGAAAGTTCAAAACATATAGGAATTTACCAACATCGAAAGAAGATTATCTAATACTATCTAGTTTATTTGTAATAGTACTAACAGGTTTTCTACTAACTGCTATTAATACTCTATATTATAGATTAACATGGATAAATAACTGGGATTTAATAGGTTTCAATTTAGCACTCGTCTTAAGAAGTATCGATATGGATTATGCACTCTTATACCGTGCTATCTGGTTACTGCATTTGATACTCGCATTAGCGATGATCGCGTCAATCTTCTTTACAAAACTTTCACATATTCTCATAAGCGGCGTTTTCAACACTTTTCTCTCAAGAGTAGAAGAGCCTGTTATTGCTACCTACAAACCGGTAACTAACCTCGATAAGATAATAGAAGAAGGCGGCGCTCCTGGTGTCTCAAGACTCTCAGATTTTTCCTTAAAAATGCGAATAGATTTACATGCATGCACACAATGCGCTAGATGTCATAATAACTGTCCTGCGACCCTCACTGGAAAACCACTGAGCCCAATGAATTTAATATCTAGTTTAGAAGGGGAGCTAAACAAAAGAAGTTTTGAGAAAACGTTAATTGGTGAAATTGTAAATGGAGATTCAATTTGGACATGTCTTACATGTGGTGCTTGTGTTAGAGCATGTCCTGTTATGATAAACCCTCTCGAGATCATTATCGATTTTAGACGTAATATGACATCTCTTGGTAAAAACGTTCCTATAGAATTGCAACGTGTATTATATAACATAATGAGGGTGGGGAATCCTTACGCCTATAATCCTAATGATAGAGAAGAGTGGCTTCAGCCTATAATTAAAGAATTGCAGGTAGAGTATGCTCAAAAAGGAAGAGAATACGAATATGTGCTTTGGTTAGGTTGCAATGCAAATTATGATCCAAATATAAGAAAAATCGCATATAGCTTAATGTTAGTACTTAAGAGGGCGAACATTAACTTTGCTATACTTCCTAACGAATCATGTTGTGGTGAGCCAGTTAGGAGAATTGGTGATGAAATTTTATTTAGCGAGATTGTGAAGAAGAATTCAGAGATACTAAAAGAATTCACTTTTAAGAAACTCTTAGTAATGTGCCCACATGGGTATACTATCTTTAAACATGAATATAAATTGTATGGAGGATTAGAAGTAGAAGTAGAGCACCATACTACATTGCTGCAAAGGTTAATTAAAGAAGGAAGAATCAAAGTAAAGAGACTTATGGAAACTGTTACTTATCATGACCCTTGCTATTTAGCGAGATGGAATAAAATATTTAAAGAGCCAAGAGAGGTAATCAAAAGTATTGCGCAAATTAAGGAAATGAGGAAAAAATGTGAAGATACATTTTGTTGTGGAGCTGGTGGAGGAAGTTATTTCTATACTTTAAGACTAGGAGAAAGAGTAAGCAAAGTTAGAGTAAATGAAGCTACATTAACAGGTGCTAATAAGATTATAACTGCATGCCCATTTTGTAACCTTATGTTAAGAAGCGAATTCCTTAATGAGAAAATTGAGGTGATCGACCTATCAGAATTGGTAAGTAAATCTATGAGTTGATATACCAGGGTTGAGAGGTTCTTCAGATACCTTAAGGAGAGGACAGCAGTATTCCATAATAAGCTAAGCGCTAGGAGTTATGACCAGGGGATGAGGAACATAAACATATTCCTAAGCCTATTCACACTATACTACCAAACCCTAAGATGGGGAGGTGGCTAACCATACTTATCCGGACACTACCGCTTGTAAAGCAAGCAACATTTAAGAGTTTTGAGATATATCAACGAGTTCGTCTTGATGATACTACTCCTCATCCCGAACCCCCTATACTTAGGCTCTGGAGAGAGCTTAACTATTGAGGAGAACTTCCTAGAAAGCTCATGGACTTGCTTATAGGCTCAAAACCCTAGAAACCCTCCTACAACCACCATGAAACATATACTCTAAGACTGCTAGAACTTTAACCTCACGGTTTTTCTATTATGCTTGAAGTAGCTTGAGATTAGGGCCACAGCATCCATGGCAAAGATAGACTTACTACCTCTTTAAATACTATGCTTATCCGGACACTACCGGCTAAAGAGGTGTTATGAGAATAGGTTCAGGATACCTGTCAAGTTAAATGTTTTAGAGCTTGATGCATGGTTTAGAGGGTTCGAGTTCAAGGTAAAAATCGATAAAGAGAACAGGATATACTTTCCAGTATTATTGAAAGAGTTGCTGGATAGAGAATTATGGGTATGGATAGACATATCAAGAAAGAGATTAGTAGAGTATCTCGAAGATAGACAGCTGAAACTAGACTTATACATGATAGACTTCA
>JAWAXL010000051.1:0-10240 GCA_038820405.1 Bathyarchaeia archaeon | reverse complement strand
CCCCGCGTGAGGCGGCCAGCTTCGCGGATTCGATCAGCATCTCCACAGCCTTCCTCCGCTCGCCCTCGTCGAGGGCCGACGGGTTGAAGCCCCGGTTGATGATGAGGGGTTGGACGCCGAAGACAACCTCAACTCCGCTCGCTTGGATCGCGGGCTCAGCCAGCCTCCAGGCTTGCTCGCTCATCGGGTGCAGCTCAATCACGTCGAAGAAGGGGTCGCTCGCGAGCACCCTAATCGTCTCATCAACCTGCTCCTCCCTCTGGAGGAGGGGGTTCGCCATGAACGCGACGATGCTGATCTTCCAGGGCAGCCTCACAGAACCCTCCAGAAGCCCCCGCCTAAAACCGGCTGCAAGCACGGGTTTCGTCAGCCGGTGCAGTTAATAAAAGTGCCTGCGAGGTGGGGATTGTGCGAGCAGCACCGAAGCTTTGGCAAGCAGGAGCGATGGTAGTGGCCCTCCTTGCAGCCTCTGCTGTCCTCTTCCTTCTGCTGACAGTGAGAAGACCTGCGAAACCAGAGTGCGGGTGTAACCCGCATAGGGAACCCAAGTTCAAGTCCCAGTGGTTCTGTCTTAATCGAGAGCGGGTGCGGAAAAGCAGAGTAACTTCAAGGGAATTTCATCAACCTCGTCAAGAACTAGGAGGCTTCCGAAGTCAAGATGGGGATGGTGAAAGTTGTACCTAGTTGGCTCAAAGATCTCCTCGGAAAAAGAGAAACTACCTTGATGGTGCAAAATGAAAGATTGAAGGATCATATAATTTATGCCTATGCAAGAAATTACGAAAAATATCTTGATGTTCGATGACATTCGATCTATGAGGCAAGATTCCTTGATAAATTTAAAAATTGCAACTTTTGCGTACATTGCTAGTCTTTCTACTCTTTCTTTTACATTTTAAACCTGAAGGATTTAATAGCCTTTACAACCTTAGTCTTTTACTCCTTGTTAAACATGGTTGAGAGACTGATGATAAGCTTAAAGCAGGATTTATCGAAGATCGAGAGAAAATCAAAGGAATTCCCCTAGGGATCTCCTATTTAACAAGATAGTCAAGAAATGAGGAAGCAGAAAGAGGATGAGCATGAAGTAGAGCAGAAATCGAAAAGCTAATAGAAGAAGATGTTTTGAATATTGTCTGACATTAATCTAAGGTAGAACAAGAATGACAGATGGCAAAGATAGAAGAGAAAAATATATGCGTCCATTGTCTATATCATGGAAGCTTCTGGAGCTAGAAAATCAAAGTTCCTGCAATTCCTAATAAGCAGGACATTGAAAAGAGTATGTTTTGAAGAAATAGATCCTCAGGCGGATTTAATCAACGATATTTAAGGCCATTTGCTCCTAGTATTGTTATTAAGAGAAAAATTAGAAGAGAGAGTTATGCTTATAGATCCAATAATGAAAGTATGCTATAGCTTTTAAATTTTTGGAAAAGTAAAAATTTCTTCAGCTGACGTTAAGGCATTCAAGAAGACATTGTTTAATGCTGGTGGTATAAAATGAAGCTGGTAGTATAAAATGAAGGATCTGCTAAGGAAATACTTTCATCACATTGATAGAAGCAGGCCTTACATTGATGATCTTCCGAGTTTCCTAATGAATGAGAACTTCATAGAATATTTAGAGAAATAGCCAAATATTATCTAATAACTACCTAATAACTAAGAGTACTTTCAGAGGTTCAATGTGCTATCACCTAGGAAATATGTAAAGAAATGATGGAATCTTCTTTGAACAAAGTTAATACCTTTTTTATCTAATAGTAAAATTATGGAGATGCTTCCTCCTAAGAAATCCTTATTTAACTTTAGAGAGAAATATAATGGATAATAGGAAGATCTTACTGACTAAGCTAGACTGGGGTAGGTCTAAAGAGATTACTAACTACAAATGCTTTCTATTGCTAATAAAAATTAGGATAGCCATATTCTCTAGGTCGAATATTCCCAGAGAAGAGAGGATGCTGTTTCATCTCTACATAGACGAGTTCCAGAATTTTGCAACCAAAGAATTCATAGATGCGTTAAGCAGAGAGAAAAAGTGTGGATTGTCTCCGATAATGGTTCACCAAAATCTCTCTCAATTGCTCAAAGAACTGCAAGACTCGATATTCACTAATTACAGGTTTTAATGTTACTTCATGATCTCTAGAAACGACGCTAAGAGATTAGCTAAAAAAGCTTTTGAAGTGAGTGGAACAGATGTTAAGGCATTTAGGGTCTCGAGAGAGTAGTTAAGTTACGACTGGTATTCTTATTCAAGAGAATGAAAAATGCATTTAAGAACTTCAGCAACTTTTGATTAGATTCTTTCATGCAAGCATAATATCGAAGAAGGTACTGTCTTACTGTACATAGCAGATGTTTTGCCAGCAAAGAAGAGCTTAGAAGATAGAAGAGTATGAAGGGTGCTTAAAGAGATAGTATCTCAGAAGAATTATTTTGATAGAGGGAGAAGAAAGAAGCTAAAGAAGGTTGTAAATGGCTTATTCTGAAGGAGAGAAAAGCCTAAGACATTGAAAGAGGCGATTGGTACTATGACTTTTTTTTAATTACTTTGTAGGCAATGGGAATCGAAAAAATATCATGCAGTAAATATATATTATGAAAAAAGATAAAAACTGAAGGAGTGGAAGGCGTCCCACTAAGAGATATGTAGAGTTTATGGAGAAATCCTAGATTCGTTAAGCTTCCGAAAGAAGGGAAAGAAATTGCTCAAATTCACGAGACTCAAAGGGTCTTTTGCTATTACTTTCAAAATGGAAAAAGGTTTTCGCTGAAGTTTAGTAAACCTCTGACAGGGCAATAAATGAGTTAAGAGAAAAGGGTAAGTTCTCGATTAACTTGAACCAGAAGGCTATATGTAACATTATGGAAATTAAACATCGTTACCCAAAGAGCGGGAAAAAAGATATAAGGTAAGGACAGAGTAGAACAAACAGAAATCATGAGACAAACAGCAAATGAGATTAAACGACGCGCGCAAAAAGCAAATAATGAGGACGAGGAACTTATAGAGCCGGAAAAATGTAAGAACATTGCTTGTCTTAGGGAGAATGCACGAAGGGGGAAGTTTTTATGCTGTCAAGATTGTCCTCGCCATCCTCTTCGAGGTAACCCTGTATTTGCTGAAGGTTGCCCACTGCATCAAACAGAATCGCCTCTGATCCTTTTCGTTTTTCAAGATCCCGCAAGCCCCAAAAGGAGGGGTGTTATTGGTTGCTCGGCAGATGGAAGAGTTTGCCCATGGTGCCACACGGATTTTAGCGCAATTAATTTTCGTGAAAAACTTTTTCCCTTAATAAAAGAGATAGTCCCTGAGATAGAGGTAAAGGGGCGTTATCGGATTTATTGTATCAATGCTGTTTTACACGGCCCGAGATATAATGCGCCACCTCCAACTAGAGCTCTTAGGTCATGTTCTCATATTCTTAAGGCATATGTTCGTTTACTAAGGCCTAAAATTGTAATGGGGCTTGGAATAAAAGCAAGATACTCTCTAGCGCTTGCTTTTGGTATTCAAAACTTTGAAAAAGCACCTTATCCAGTAATTCGCGAAGGTATAGCGTTTTGGTGGACTTACCATCAAGCTCAAAGGAGCTTTCTCAAAAAACAATATGAAATTGAGACAAGATTTAAAATAATTGCGGAGTTTTTAAAGGGCCAACTAGAAGGGGGCGTGAATGGGTAAAGAAGAATACAAACTCAGAAAATTGGAATTTGAGTTGCCAGAGGCTATCTGCAAGCTCAATTGTCTATTTTGCTCCAATTATGGTGGCACTCCAGTAGAACCCTTCTTGTCTAGGCTGTTAAGCTTCAATCTTATTGAGGAATTCAAAGAATGTGGAGGGGAACTACTTGTGGTTACAGGAGGTGAACCATTAGAATCTCCTTTTTGCCTTCAATTGATGAAGTATGCTTATAATATCGGACTAAAACTACACTTGTATACATCTGGGTATCCTATTTACCACAATCCGACACTAGTTTCAGAAATAAACAAATTAGTAGAAAAGGTGTATCTAACAGTCCTAGGATCAGAAAAAACGCATAACTTGATTACTCAGTCACCAAACAGTTACTCCGCTACCATTAAGGCAATAGATCTATTATCAAGAGAAGGAAGTTATGTTGGTATTAATTTTGTTGCGATGAAGATTAACTGGAAAGAGTGGAAAGCAGCCGTGGTAAAAGCGGCTGAAGTAGGAGCCAAAGAGTTTCGTATTACCGAGTTTATGCCTCAAGGAAGAGGATGGGAAAACAGAGAGAAATTGGAACTAAGCAAGAAGGAATATCTAAGTATGCTTAGAGAGATTGAACAAAAATTTCTATCCTTACAGAAAAAATATCACATAAAGCTGAATACTGAAGGTATTTGCTTTGGTTTTCTTTTAAATTCGAAGCTGTTTCCTTTACCTACATGTTCTGCAGGAAAATGGGGAATAACGATCACACCTGAGGGTTTTATAATTCCATGTCTTGGTGCTAGAGTAGAGCCTGGTAGTAAAAAGCCGAAATATATCCTCGGGAAATATTCAAAGAAGGGTGATCTAAAATATGTATGGGAGAACTCGGAAGTATTATGGTGGTTTAGAAAATTCGATGAAAAGAAGCTAAAGGGAGAATGCGCGAATTGTCAGTTCTTAGCCATATGTAAAGGTGGATGTGCAATGAGAAGGGAAATATCTACTGGTGATTTAAACACGGGACCTGATTATAAATGTATTCTTCCCCTATTAAGGGGGTGAGCTCACGGTATCTATTCTGGGCCTCTCTTCTGCATATCATTCATGACTACTTCGAGATGGAGAGATAGTAGCTGTAGTGAAGAAAAGCTAAACAGAGTTAAACATAGCAGAGCCTTCCGAGAAAGAGCTATAAAACTACTTTAAATGTAGAAGGAATAAACTAAGTGACGTAGATCTTATAGCTATTGCCTGATTACCTGTAAAAACTATATAACCTGATTAAGAAGTACTTAGCTCTCCCAAGTGAGGATTATCTTAATGATTTTTGCCGAGACCGCATTTAGAGCGTTCCTACGGTCCCGTTCTTTTGATAGCCAGCCACGATCGTTTTTAAAAGTTATGTCAGTAAACATACCAATTATTAACATCGAACCTCATGAAGCACACGTTGCTTCAGCCCATTATTACAGTGGCTTTAAAAATGTCTTGTGATAATGATGGATTGACGAGGGAATTTATTAGTAGCATGTTAAGTGGGGGCGAAAATAGTGGGTTAGAATTTCTGGCAAAGTCGCCTTATGAATGTTCCTTAAGGTTTAATATATAACTACTTCACCACACCACTTGGCTTTAAGTGGCTAAAAGATGAGGGAAAGGTAACGGTCTTCTCTTCTTACGGGAACCCCTTAAATTTCTATAATACTATTGAGTTATATATTATGAAAATACCACCTCACTAGTATTTCCAAATCTGGATTTACAGTTATCCTTTTTTTAAAAAGGAAGAAAGCGAGCTCCTTATAACAAGTTACATGACTCGTGAACAAGAACTTATTAGGAATGTGATCCTTTGAAAGTTTAAGCCAGAGTATATAGTAGCTTCGCTGGAGAATAGGTTTAAGGAAGTCCTTCTAGGGTATGTAGGCTAGCTATTGAACGTACAGAGCTGGGAGAAATTGCACTTGCTGGAGGGTTATTCTTATAAAGTTAAAACAAAGCGGTTAAAGAATGTACTAATATAGGTAAACTATTTATTCATCCGGCGGCTGGCGATGTGAGGACAGCCATTGTTACTGCTTCAAGATGCTCAGATCATTCGGTTCATGCTCTTCTGTAATGAGCCCTACGCGAGTGTGAAAAGCAGGTCGTATGGGGTGATGCTTAATGTGCTGGGTCAACGTTATCTTTGGCTTCAGTTTACCGGGTTGCTAGCCTTAGCCTTTCATGATGTGATGACAAGTGATAGATGATTACTCCAAAGGTTATGAGGAAAGCGTCGCATTTAGTGCGTATAATGAAAAATTTTTATAGCTAACTTCATTTTGTAATAACAATGAAAATATACATAAGTGGACTTCATAGCGGGCCGAATCCATCGCCAGGTGTTGGTATAGCGCGTTCATTACGATTGGGCTATCCTGACGCTACGCTGATAGGGGTTGATTATTCTAATCGTAGTTCAGGAATACATTGGCCTGATTTTGATGAAATTTGGCTTCAACGGCCATGGAACGAATTAGATTTAGAAGAGTATGCATTGCAGATTAGAGATGTGTTAGATGCAGGTGCATTTTGGATATCAGGACTTGATCTCGAAATTTTCTGGTTAGCTCGTGAAATTCCACGCCACCCAAATTTGCTTATTCCTCCGCTAGAAGCTCTTAAAAAAGTGGCTAAGCCTATCCATATCCACCAAAATCTTCCTTTTAAAACACCTCCATTTATAGCTACATCTCGTCCTGACTGGGAACTTCATGCTTTTTGTCGTAAGTACGGCTGGAAAGTTTGGCTTAAAGGTCCTTATTACGAGGCGTACAGAGTGAGGAGTTGGACTGAATTCATCTCTGCCTATTCTGAGCTATCTCATCGATGGTCAACTGATAAACTCTTTCTTCAAGCTCACGTCAAAGGTTATGAGGAAAGTATCGCATTTAGTGCGTACAATGGAACATTATTAGACTGTGTGTATCTCTCTAAGCGCGATATCACACCTGAGGGCAAGGTATGGTCAGGCCACATCTCCAAAGTTCCAGAAGAAATTGAGAATTCACTCAGCAAAATAATAAAAGATCTGGCCTGGACGGGAGGTGGTGAGTTAGAATTTATCCGTGATATAGAGGGAAATCTATGGTTAATAGAATGGAATCCTAGATTTCCGGCATGGATTTACGGTGCTACAATAGCTGGGCATAATTTACCTGCACTTTTAATCGAGGCAGCTACTGGAATACCTGCTAATAAGATTGATGCATTTAGTCAAGAATTCACCCGTGTTGTCTTAGAAATACCGGTAAAATCACAGTTTCCATTACCATACTTTCCAGAATCTGCCTTAGCTTACCCCGGTCCTTTTTTAAAACACCCCTCAGGCATGCCCATATTAGCAGAAAAATTAAAAAAGCTTAATGGGACCTCTATTGCTCAATCGAATAGCCTTCTAATAATTCCTTCTTCAATCATAGACGATTTAAGTAATTTTGATTTCAATGAAGTTCAGACACCGTGCTGGGTATTTTTGGAAAAAACAGCCGAAATTACTTTCGAGCAAACGGCTTCTCTTATAAAAAAGTTGAGTAGTTCGTCCCTTCGAATCAGTATTGCATATAGTATTAAAACAAACCCTGATGAACGATTTCTTGAACTTGCTTATAAGAACGGTTATGAAGCTGAAGCTATTAATTTATTAGAAGTGAAAAAAGCACTTTCAAAAGGATTTACTTCTAATCAAATCATACTAAATGGTCCTGGGAAGTGGTGGCCATTTTGGAAACCTATTATTTATCCGTTTCATGCTATTTTTTGTGATTCGCTGGAAGAGTTAAGACAAATGTTTCCTAAACTTAAAGATGTACAACTGGCAAACATTATCGGGGTCCGCATTCGGCCCCCCGGTATTTTCTCTCGGTTTGGCATTTCTCTAGAATCTTACGAAAACTTTAATGAACTTATACATTTAGTTAAGAAGCTACCTTCTAATTACTTATTCGGTATTCACTTTCATATTCCAAGTATTACTATTGGCATACAAAATTGGTTGCGCCTTTATGAGTCCATACTTAAATGGTGTCAAACGATTGAAAGTGCTAGCGGAAAGAGGATAGAATGCCTCGACATCGGTGGCGGCTGGTTCCCTGATGATTGGAATATTGAATTCAAACCGCGACTCGATAGTTTAGTGTCTATGGCTCAGTGTACGCTTCCGCACATTAGCCAATTTATTATGGAGCCAGGAAGAGCCTTAGCACAACCATGCATGGCTTTAGCTACTCGTGTTTTAGAAATACGAGGGTCAAAACATCAGAATAAAGAAATAGTTGTTGATGGCTCAATCGCAGAAGTACCACTAATTCACTATTATCCCCACCGTATTCTACATTTCAATTCAAAGGAAGGAAGATGGGAATTATTGAGACGAGGTAGCGGAAGAATTCTCGGTAGGCTTTGCATGGAAGACGATATTCTTGCAGTAAATATTGAAATACCTGAAGATATAAAAGTTGGTGATATTTTAGTTATCTGTGATGTTGGGGCATATGACAGGAGTATGTCCTATGTATTCGGCCAAGGCTAACTCAACCGACATCGATGTAGCTATTAGAAAATGGAGTAGTACCTTACCGTCACGTATTCTAACCCATGAAAACGAGTGTTGCCGTATTGTTAAAGATTGGTTTATTTCTGTTGACCATTCTTTGTTTATGATAAATGGCAGCCCTTTCTCTGGTCCTACATGGATTGGAGAAAAGTATATGTGGGGGCCTTCAAAGAGGCCTATATACTGGTGCGATCTCATCAAATTACGTTCTCTTGACTGTGGGGCGCTAGCAGCTTTAGCACAAGAATTATTCAAAGCTCGGGGCGTGTCAACCTTTCCTGTTCAGCTGATCCAGCAATACTCAGAACAAAGCATCCGCCACTGGCGCAAAAAATGGGGTGATCTTCGTATAAAAGACTGGATCGTAGGCACCTTAGCTTATCATGAGGCATGCGCTATAGTTACTAAAGGAAATAATATTAAAATCTGGGATCCCACTGATAATTGCTGGATTTTACCACAACAACCTAAAGGTTATGAAGCAGTTGTAGCGATTCGTATAATATCCCAAACCATATTAGATGAATTGAAGTGGAACTCTTATACTATTAAACCTAATATTTGGATAAAAATATCAGAAATAATAAATAAATAAATATGTTTTACATAATAATAAAAAAAGTTGATTGATAGATTGCTCTAGAAATTATCTTTATACTTAATTATAATCATCTTGGATAAAAATAGTAGCGAGATAAATTTTAGATTTATAGAGTTCAGGAAAATTATTAGTAATCTGTTTAGCTAAGATATCCCTTTTATTAAAAATTTCGATTTAACATGAAGATTTAAATAACATTGTAATTTTACATCACTAAGGTGAAATAAAATAACACAAAATTAATTCGTTTAATTAATTTTTCATCCATACTTTTAATTAAGTCTTAATAAAAATTTAAAATATAGCAGTTTTTAAGTTACTCTTCACTGTAAAGTAATTCGATTTTAGGCTAATTCTCCTACCTTAATTGGGGCTATCAAAAACTTTTTAGAAAAAATTTTTTAAAGTTTATTTTTAATTGGATATATGATATTTACCGAGTAATATTTATGTTTCATAATTAAGGCTATGTTCTTGAATTATACCGTAATAGATATTCAAATAACTGTCTAAGACTTTTATCCATTGCGTTTTGCAGACAACCGTTCTCTCAAGATTTACTGTGTTATCTTTATTCCAGACTTTTTCAAATGCCTTACATTTTTTTGATTTATGTCTCAGCTGCTGAAAGTTTTTTATTTAATCCCTCGAATGAACCTAAATATCTTAAGCATTACCTTAAAGCTCTCTTCGCTTCATCGGTAAAGAAGCTGGCTCATACCCTTTCGTCCTTAAAGAGTTCATCCCTCGGGTTATCTTCCCTCTCTCAGAGTCTACGTCCCTGATCCTAAGTCCGAATACCTCTTTCCTTCTTAGGTCTGTATTGTTGCGAAGAGTAGGAATCTTGCCCTATTCAACGGCTCCCTGAGCCATCTAAAGAGCTCCTGAAAGTCCTCCTTCACTCGAATGGTAAACGGCTTAAAAGTCCTGGCTGGGGATCTTGAAACTCTCATCAATCTCTGCCTTACCTAAGTAGTCACAGTAGAAAACTTACAGTGCCGTCAAGATGTTAATAAGTGTATGGAGGCCTGTCTACGAACTTCTACAAGTAATATTTGATGTCGTGTTTAGTGGCCTTTATTGGATTGAGGTCAAAATTTTTAAAGAACTCCTTTAATCTCTAATATATACCTTAGATTATCACTTCCTCTAGCCTCTTATCCACTCTTAGGTATTCCTCTAAATATCTCCACATTCTCATAAATATTTCCTTTATTTTTCATTCTTTTAAATTTATCTACAATTTCTTCGCTAGAGTTTCATGAAGCTCTCGAGGAGTGGGACTGCATCGACGTGATGGGGGGCGAGTACAGGGTTTGCAACAACGTCTGGGGTACGGGCGCGGGAGTGGGC
>JAWAXL010000050.1:0-10553 GCA_038820405.1 Bathyarchaeia archaeon | reverse complement strand
GGATAGTTGGCACAGCCCACAAACGCTACAACACCAGGTATCTCACCTAGAACTATTGGACTGCCAACATTCCTAATTTCGACATCCTGTATCGCTCCCCTACCAGTGCGGATCTTATATTTCTCTTCTTTCATCCTCTTTTCAGCAGCCTTAACTATAAAGCTATGAAGCGGTAAGTCTACTGGACATGCGCTCTCACATCTACCGCAGCCGATGCATGCTTCGTAGAGGGTTGCAAGCGCATCCAAGTTGCCTTCTAATGCCTTTGCAAGGGCATCTCTTACTGGCAGATCATTTGGACAAGCTCTCCTACAGTCATCACATTTACGGCACTTCTTCGCACCCTCAGTTATATCGCTTATGTCTGGAATAGCCTTAAACTTCATTCTCTTAGGCGCAATTAAAAGAGCTGTTTTAATAGCGACCTCTGCAGCCTTCTCTGGATCTAGTATCAATGCGCCAGGCTGCCCGCCTAGGACTAGATCCTCAACAATTTTTTCAATTTTATCTTTTGTTCTATCTGGTAATCCACCACAGTTTATATCACTTGTCGTTATAACTGGAGCCTTAACTTTTTGTGCTTCAATAATTGTGTCAGTTCTTATACATTGCTCATCTAGGACTATGACGTCGGCTAAGCCGCTCCTAATAAATCTTAGCTGCCATGACATTGGTCCAACTATTTTAGCCCTAGGATTATACCTGGTGACATCATGCGCTGTGCAGCATAAACCGACAACCTCAACCCCACCGTATAATCCATTCTCAATTAAGTTGTCTACTATAGCTGCTGCTGAGGGAACGTCGTGGCCGACAACCATTATAACTGGCTTTGTTGAGTCGACGACGCCTAGACCTATATCCACTAGGGATGCTTCTGGATCCGCCTTTGGAAAACCGAGGGCAGAGATTTGCGCTATATCGGTTACTTCGAGGGCAACGTGGTCTATCATCCCTGCGTGAAAAACTTTTGACTCAAAGTCTATGTTACTCGCTTCCTGACCAGTATGTGTAGCCGCCAATAACCTAACTATTTCTTGCTCAAGATAGTTTAAAACTTCCTCTAGGTCTCCGAGCGTTCTCGGTCTAACACCACACACTAGCCGTGTTATCGGGGCCTCCACCTCAACATTCAGTCCACCAACATCTATTGGGTGCTCACGTCCATACTTTTTTATTAGATGCTCTAGTAGATGTCTTGCATGAGATGTGTGTGTTGCGGCTCCTATGCAGCATGCTAATAGAACTATACGTGACTGCTGGGCTGACATGTTTATCCCGCAAGCGCCACGCTTGTCCCCAGTTAAGTCACATTTTCCGAAGGTGCAAAGACAGCAAAGGTCACAGAATGGCATATAGAATGGCTTATAGCGCTGTAGGAGCTTATAATCCCATTCCCTCAAGTCTGGTATCTTTGGATATTGTGTCGGTCCAACCTCTTCAAGCCACTCCTCGGCAACTACACTACCTATAGAAATTTCAACATCCTTCAAAAGACCTAAGCTACTTTTTAACTCGTCAATCTTAACTCGAATATTTTTCTCATGTGCCAAATAAGATCCAACTCCAGATGTAAATTATATATTGGAGAACAAGGGACTATTTATTCATTACTTTAACCTTATTTATTTGCAGTATTCTATCTGAAAACACGATTAGATCTTTTCATGAGTTCCTTATAGGCAGATGAGGGTAAAGCAACCCGCATTATTGATAGCTTAACTTTATTAATTTAGGGTTTTCTTAGAATTAAATCGTGGGCATATCTATTTCACTATCAATATTAGAGTATGAGCCCGAATTATCTAAGAATATAAACAATTTGAGGGAAAGCCGAGCCTTCATAAATATTATAAGGCTACTTAAGACTGGACTGATAAGTGGCGTTCATATAGATGTTATGAGACCCCCATTGATACCAAATAAATCAAAATTTTCTGTGGAATTAATAAGAAGATTATATGAGGAGCTCGTTGGGAAGACATACTTAAATATACATCTAATGACTGGTAACCCTCTTGGAATTATAAAAGATATAAACAGATTTATGACAAGTGATGATAGGGCGAGAATAACGATCATAATCCAAGTAGAGTCCTTCAGCTCTGAAAAGGAGACCATAGGGGCTATTAAAGCTACTAAGAATTATGGCTATATTGCTGGTGTCGGCCTAAACCTCCCAACTCCGGAGGAAAAGCTAAGCGATAGAATTGTTGAGGAGGCTCAAGTAATTTTAGTGATGAGCGTGCCAATGGGTCTGGGCGGGCAGAAATATTATAAGGAGGCGACGAGTAGACTCTCAAGGATCTCCAGAAGATTCCCTAATAAAGTCGTTGAGGTTGATGGGGGTATAAACCCAGAAACAATAATAGAAGCTTGGAGGGCTGGGGCAAAGGTTGCCATAGTAGGCTCCTATATAACCCTCAGTAGCAATCCAGTCGAGGCGCTACTAAAGATAAGTAACACTCTAAAATTGCTAGGAGCAAACTCCTAAATGAGGTTATTTGAAACTTTACTTAAATGATCTTAGGAAGTTTTCAAGTCTTTCCAGTCTCATATTGGTTGCATTTAATGTCTTCTGTAGCTCAGTGATCTGATTTCTGAGAGTGTTTACCTCGCTTTGCAGGCCGTCAATTCGATCCTCAATTTTCTTTAGATCCTCAAGTGAAGCAACCTCGTACCCCTCAACAACACCTCTAATAACTATCTTGTGAGAGCGGACCTGTTCCTTTCTCTCCTCAGCAACAACCATATAATATACTCCCCCAACCTCCTATAGAGGAAGAGGCTAGAAGCGAATAAATGTATTTTGCAATAATTTTTGACTAAAATTGCGCGGTAAGGCTCTTCTCATTGACATGAATGATGAAATTATTTAACATAATAATATTGTCCAATTTTCTTCTGATATTTGTCAAGTCTAGAGTTCTCTTTATTCACCCTAGGTCTCTTAGTATCGGGATCCCTTCTAAAGGTTATATTCATCTCTTTAAGGAATTTATTCATCCCATCTAAGAGACTTGTTGGAGACTTGGCAATCCCATGGACTCCAGGCTCACCAGTAAATATTATCAGTTTATCCGCTATAAAGTCCATGGTGATTATATCATGCTCAACAACGAAGGCAGTTACACACTTATCCTCAATAACTTTTCGTATGGTTTTGGCCATAGCTAACCTCTCTTCCACATCAAGGTATGCGCTTGGCTCATCAAGGAAATAAATATCTGCGTCACGGGATAGACAGGCAGCTATAGCTACCTTCTGGAGCTCACCACCGCTGAGCTCCTTAACATTTCTATCAAAAAGCGGGCTTAGGTTTAGCCGGTTAATTATCTCCGTTTGATACCAGCTTGAGGTAAACTGATCCTTAGCCGCTAATTTCAGGAGATCTTCAACGTTTCCCTCATACTCTGTTGAAATATATTGTGGCTTATAGCTGATCCTAAGAATATCCTTTGTAAGTGATTGATCCTGATCTGGCTTCTCCAACCCAGCTAATATTTTTATAAATGTGGTTTTGCCAATGCCGTTCGGCCCTAATATGCCTATTACCTCACCTAACTTAGCTTCTCCAGGCTCTATCCTAAGTCTAAACTCTCCATAAGTCTTCGTCATCTCACCCCACTTTAGAATCGGCGCATTAGTTAGCGAGTCGCTGATTGGTGGCTTAACGTGGAATATTATTGGTTCCCTCCTGAAGCGCATATTCTCGTCTGGAATGAAGCCGTCTAAATAGATATTTACTCCAACCCTAACCCCGTGGACATGAGAAACCACTCCATAGACTCCAGGTTTACCATAGAAGACACATATCTGGTCAGAGAGATAATCTAACACTGCTAGGTCATGCTCCGCAACGATTATCATTTTATTTTCCTCTTTTAGGCTCCTGATGACTTTAGCTGCCTCAAGTCTCTGCTTAACATCTAAGTAGCTGGAGGGTTCATCAAACAGATATATATCCGCCTCACGGCAGATTGCAGCCGCTATTGCAACCCTTTGTAGCTCACCACCACTAAGTACATCAAGAGTTCTATCCCATATAACTTTAAGCTGAAACCTCTTAGAAATTTCTCTGAGCCTACCTCTCTCATCAATTCGTTCGAGGATCTCGCCAACCCTACCCTTCACGACCTTAGGTATCTTATCAACATACTGTGGCTTATGAATAATCTTGAGATCACCACTACTTAACTTCTGGAAGTATGCTTGTAGTGTCGAGCCCCTGAAATACTGAATTATTTCTGGCCAGTCTGGAGGATCATCATATCTCTCAAGGTTCGGCTTTATTTCACCAGAGAGAATCTTTAAAGCTGTTGTCTTCCCTATTCCATTCTGACCTAATAGGCCTAAAACCACCCCTGGTGAGGGGATCGGTAAGCGGAAGAGTTTAAAGGCGTTTGGTCCAAACCTATGAATGCATTCACCTTTAAGCTCTTCTGGAACATTAACTATAGAGATTGCCTTGAATGGACACTTTTTAACACATATGCCGCAGCCAGTGCATAGGAGCTCCGATATTATTGGCTCATCATCCTCAAATCTTATGGCTTCAATCCTACTCCTAACCTGAGGGCAGAAACGATAGCATACCCTATCACAGTGGCTAGGCTTACATTTATCGGCATCAATAACCGCTACCCTAATGTTTAGTCTCCCCCAAGAAATCTTTAAAAATAAAGTAACGGAATAATAAGTTTTTGCTGCCAAAAAGCGCTACTGAAAAAGTAATCAGTTATCTTCTCACTTCTTTTCTTTTTAGGTATGAACTCTTCCCAGAATTAGATTTTATTCTACAGAGAAGGATTATTTTAGCAAAAACTTCACTTCAAAACACAAATATTTTTGAAAAGCTCCATTTAAAAGTCTTGTCTAAGTTTTGTTAACAAAATAATCTAACTTTATTTTAAGACAAAAATTTCATTAAAACGTCTAATCATAAAACTACCATTGGGAAAACCGAAGAAATAGGGATGACCGGGGAATTATTATCATCTTCAAATCTAGCGTGCATAATTATGTCGCCATCCACTTAGGGGGTCTTATCTAAAAACCAAAAGTCTGTAGGCAATGTCTTAGCCATATTATATGTGACGGATTAAACATATAGCCGATGTAGTTAAAGCCCTAGCATTAAGAGCAAACACCATAACTGCCCATTATCTCGCAGTGCTAGCCTTCAATCCCATACTAAATTATGATAGCTTTTGGCTTTTCTCTATTTATGTATTCAATCAATCTTTCAACTTTTTCGTATTTTATGCATTGTGCTTGACAATGTTGAACGCATGCGGGAAGTTTACTCTTTTTAACACGCTCTGGACATAAACTGCATAGTGATGTTGGAATTGGGATATAGTTGATAAGAATCCTTCCCCCAGCTTCTACTATAGACTCGACAACCTTCAACCCAGATAAACCTACGGGAAATTTGTGCTCCATGTTACATGCAAATTCGCAACTACGACAACCAGTGCACCACTTATGGTCTATTAATAAATAATGATCTGACACTTCTATATCACCCAACTTTGTAAACTTTACATATACCAGTTTTAAATGGATAACCAAAGCCTTTCTTACCTTGCATCCCTGCTGGGATTAGAAGATTAACGTTTGATTCCCAAACGCCACCTAAAGTTGGTTCATTCATTTCCTTCTCTGGGAACCACCAACCATGCTCTGCATGAACCATATTTGGATGGATAGTGGGGGTAAGTTTAGCCCTCTGCCTACACTTTCCATGAGCATTCTCAATATAAACCCAGTCTCCATCCCTGATTCCAAGTTTTTGGGCAGTCTGTGGATGAATTTCAAGTATGGGATCCTGGTGAATTTCCCTTAATCCAGTACTAGGCTGCCTATGTTCAGAGTGAAAGAAAGTATAGGATCTAGCACCCGTAATTAAAATCAGCGGATATTCTTTAGCAAGCATCGGCGTGCTGATAGGGCTTTCAGGCGGTTCTTCATAATCTGGTAATGGATCATATCCCCATCTTTCAAATAAAGTTGAATATAATTCAATTTTTCCGGTTGGCGTGTTGAAACCTGGCTTTCCGTCTGCTCGCAAAAGTCCCTTTTCATATTTCTTATACTCAAATTTATAGTAAACCGGACCTTTTTCCTTAAGCTCATTAAATGTTAAACCGAGCGGTTCTAGGAGGTAGTTAAACATCTCCTCTAAACTATTCCAAGGCCAGGCTTTTGAATTGAGTCTCTTACCTAGCTCGAAACAAATCTGTATATCAGATTTGCACTCGCCTGGTGGTTCCACCGCTTTATTTATGGCCTGAACACGATCCCAACCTACCTTTATACAATCTCTTTCAGGAAACATTGCTGCTGGAAGTACAATATCAGCAAAGGCCGCAACGGTCGGTGTAATGAAGAAATCGACGACAACCACGAACTCCATCTTTTTAAAGGCTTCATAAACACGTTTTGGATCACCAAAAGAGGCTACAATAGTGTTAGTACCCTGGATCCACGCGGCTTTTGCTTGGTAAGGTTTTCCTGTGAACATGGCTTCTAACCAAACGTCTGGCTGGAAAACACGGAAGCCAAACTGCAGTAATGGGTATTCTTTTAAGCCGTATCTTTTACTTTTCTGCTCCTCAGTTAGAAGTTCATCATAACCCCAGCCACCTAGCCATATATGACATAATCTCTTAGGAAACCTTACGATAATATTTCCACCTGGCACATCGATATTTCCAGTTACAGCTTTCAAACATAAGATCGCATGCGCGGTCTCGACCGCTCCTCTATGATGGTCAATGGCCACGCCCCACTGGATGCACGCCGGTTTACTTTTAGCATACATCCTAGCTGCTTCTATGATCCTTTCTTTGGGTACCCATGTTATCTCGGAAACCTTCTCTGGAGTATATTTTTGCACTCTCTCTTTTAATCTATCAAAGCCGTAGCACCACTTTTCAACAAATTCTTTATCGTGTAATTCTTTGTTTATTATCACGTTTAACATTCCAAGAGCTAGCGCGGTATCTGTACCAGGCCTAATCTGCAGCCATATTTTAGCTTTAGAGGCAAGCCATGTACATCGCGGGTCCACAACTATTAACTCTGAACCTCTTTTCATGCAGTCAACAATCCAATGCCCAAAAAATAAATCCGAGTTCGCCACTACTGGATTGTTCCCCCATATTACTATGCATTTAGGAGTTTTCCAATTTGGATTGTTATATCTGTCAGGAAAGCATTGAGACATGTCAGCTACTACAACATCGCCTAATATTGCTTGCATTGCCGCTACCTTAGGCATGTAGCAGGCCAGACCACTACCTGGTCCAAAGGCAGACCAATTTGGACTCCCAACGGAGTAAGCGAGTCTACTTATCCAAGCCATGTGGTCCCTTCCAGTCCCTTGACAAAAGATTATCGCTTCAGGACCATAAGTCTCTTTTATTCTAATAAACTCCTTAACTATGGTGTCATAAGCTTCTTCCCAGCTTATCCTTTGTCACTTATTTTCCCCTCTTTCGCCAACTCTTTTCATCGGATAAAGGATACGTTTAGGATGATACATTAAGCGGGGAAGAACTAGGGTTCTAGCACAAATTCTACCATGATTATAGGGGCATTCTGAGTCTCCCTCAACTTTTACCAGTTTATTATCCTTCGCGTACAAAAGAACACCGCAACCACCATGCGAACCTGGACCAGACCAGCAAACACTTTTCGTCACAAAATAATCATCTTCAATCCATTTCCACTTGTTTGCCAAGATGGCACACCACTATATAGTGTAGCAAGTATGCTTTATAAAATTTATTAGATGAAAACCTCGTATTAAAAGAATATCCAGGATACTAGTATTTTAGTGGGGATTTTATTGGATCATTCTGAGGTAACTTAAAAGAAGTTAAAGTGGTTAATAGGTTTTACTTATAACGATCTTCAAGAAAGCCGAACAAGATCTTGGCTAAGAGATAATTGAGGTGAACCCTCACGGACAAGAAGGGAGATGTTAACAAGCCGCTACAAAAATAAAAGGAAAATTTTCCACAATAATTATGAAAATATAAATGCACAAGTATATTTCATAAGCCAGATTTTTACATGATTCTTTTATATGGAGAGTAGAAATGCAACTTATACCTAATTATACCTATAGTTTGGGATTTAGTTAGGCAGTTTAAACGGCAGCGTAGGTCGATAGGCCGGTGGTTTTCTCCATATGATGACGTTATATGTGGCGGACGGTGAATATCACAATTTTCTTTGCGTCAAAAGGGTTTACCCAAAAACTTTTAGGGTTATTGCTCTCAGCCACCTCCATCCAGTACGCGAGAACGATGTACTCTGCAAATTGGTGAATATTTCTTATACGGCATGGATCCTCCAAGAAAGGCCGCATGAAGATATATTTGTGATGGTAACTGAGAACAAGAAGATGCAGAAACATATGGCCGTATATGATTTGAGTGAGATATATTCTGGAAAGCCTGTTTATACGAGAATAAACGAGACTAAGAGCGTTGTTTTCCAGGAGCTTGAAAGGTTTTTGAGAAGCGAATGTAATATCGACTCGACATAATATAGGTTGCCTCCTATCTAGCCAAAGGATTATATAACATTGCAGTTACCGATTGGAGAGCCGGCTAATTCCTCACTACCTTATTATGCTCCTTATTTCATTTTCAATGATCCTTAAAACATCCTGGTACTTTGCTTGCCCATTCTCTATGGCATCTATAGTCTTCTCAAGGTTTCTAGTTAGATCCTCTGATACAAGAGGACCGAACCTTTCGACCAAATAATTATGTACTGTTCTACCAAGCCTTGTGCTGAATAAGGCCCTCTTATTCTTGATTACATATCGCCTTTTTAGGAGTATATCGATTATTTTTGAGTATGTGCTTGGCCTCCCGATGCCCCTCTCCTTCATTAGCGCTATCAGGTCTCCCTCATGGTATGGCCTAACGGTTGGCTCCCTTCTAACCCTCAGCCTCATAACCTTGTATTCTCCCTCATAAACCTCCTCATCAACTCTGACAACTGGATTAGCCGCCAAAAAGCCCTGCTCAAGAACCTTTATAACCCTGCTCTGTTTCACTTCAGCGTCATCAACTTTCAGCGTAAACTCCTGAACTAAAACCTTCGCCTCACTCATCTGGCTAGCAATAAACCTCCTAAATATCATGTCATATAGCTTCAAGTGATCTGCACTGAGCTTCTGGGACAACCTTAGAACCCCAGAAGATAGGTAGAAGCGTAGTTGCTTAAGGTTTAGGGGCTTTGTTGGTCTTATACATTCGTGCGCTCCCTTACTCTTATACTCCCTCGGCTTAAATAGGCCTAGATGATTCTCCTCAATATACTGGCGCGCAACATCTATGCCAGTAGTCGACACAGTTGTTGCATCAGTCCTATGGTATGTTATTAGACCTGACTCGAATAGTGTCTGGGCTAACTCCATAGTATATCCAGCAGTAAAGCCGAGCTTTTGGGCCGCGTCTTTAAGCATACTATCTGTCGTATATGGTGGCTGTGGATAAATCTTATCCTCTCGAAAGGATAAATCCTCGATCCTCGCCTTGAGCTCACCCTCCTTAAACCTTCTCTTTAAGTCATTCGCGTTAGGTGGATTCATAATCCTCACTAAAAGACCATTCTCTAGGAGGACTTCAGCCACCGGGATCTTATTTTTTAGCTCCTCACCGCGCTTTATAATCCAGCCTAGGACTGGAGTCTGTACTCTGCCAGCTGAGAGAGTCATAATCTTGAATCTATCCCATAGCTTTCTACTGAGCTCAAAGCCAACCCACCTATCCTCAATCCTCCTAACGATCTGTGCCTGAACATAGGGCAACCTTACGCTTCTAGGCTCAGATAAAGCTTTTTTAAGAGCTCTGCGCGTTACTTCATGGAATTCAAGTCTCTCAACGTTGCTGCAGTATGGCTTAACCATTACATAAATATCATAGCCTATCTTCTCGCCCTCTGCATCTGGATCCGTTGCAATAAGCACCTTGTTTACTTCTGTAGCAAGCTTCTGAATTGTTTCAATGACACTTTTCTTTGAGAAAATATCCTTTGAACCACAGGAAGGACACTTCTCTCGGTCAGTGAATTGCTCACCACAGCTATTACATTTTCTTATATCAGTGTATACTGGAATATAGAGACCATTCTCCTTCACGACACCATGGAAACCTCCCTCAATTGTTAGGTCAAAGATGTGCCCACCGGAAGCAACAACGTTCAGAATCATTTGGCCACTTGTAACCTCATACACAGTAAAATCATTTACATTTCTTTTGGCAGGTCTGCCAAAGAAATGGGCTATGGTTCTAGCCTTCGTCGGGGACTCAACAACTATCAATGCGGATCTAATTATATCCACGGTATCTATTGTGGACTCGCCTCTACGTATTTTCCTGATCATTTCCCTATCTCCATCTATCTGCCGGAACTCTTTTACAGCTCTCTCAATAGAATACTCTTCAAACTCCTCCTCAGCAACCAGCCGAATCCTTTTGCTTAATCCATAAAATGCTTTCTCATCATCAACTATTATGATGGACAAG
>JAWAXL010000049.1:0-10571 GCA_038820405.1 Bathyarchaeia archaeon | reverse complement strand
AGCAATATATGAGCCGGCCTTCCCTCACGCTCCAAACGCCTAACAAAATCCGCGAAGCGATCCCTAAAGGCTTTGGAGCCAGCATCCCTAAGAGTGCCCTTAGGATCAGTACCATTCAGCTCGCAGTAAAGGCCGAGATTCCTAAGGTAAACTGTAGCGGTTAATAGAGACTTAGCAGCCAAATTATCAAACCAGCGCCTAACATCCTCATCCTCAAGCAAATACCTATACTTAGCCCTAAACATCAAGAAAAACTAAGAAAATCGCTATTATATGAAGGATTCGCTTAAAAAATTTGGTGGACCGGACGGGATTTGAACCCGCGACCTCCGCCTCCCTCGGCTCATATTAGGGCGCTTGCGAAGGCGGCGTTCATACCCACTGAACTACCGGCCCATTTCAGCAACACAATAAAAGAATAAAATAAGGATTTAATTTTTATGCAGGTGGGATCTCAAACCTTAAGAGATGTAATCTTTTAAATAAGCTCCACAGATTAGCATAAAAACCAATATAGTAACGTGTATTGTGAATTAGGATTGTAAAATGGACTAAAAAATGAAATGGGGAACAATTTTTGTAGGTTTTTGTAACGAAAAAGATATATTTTGTTTTCTCGTATTTTTGTTTTGGTCGGGCGGTAGCTCAGCCTGGTAGAGCTTCCGAGCTGGCCGTTTGTTGGCTGGCGGAGAGGCTGTAGGCACTTACTCTTAGTTGGTGAGTGCCGTTCAGCCTACCAGGCGCACATGTGCAGACACCGGAGCGTCGCAGGTTCAAATCCTGCCCGCCCGACCATTGACCTCTTATAATCGCTCACCACCGTTTGTTTTTATATGGTTTAGACGCTTTAGATGAAAGTGAATGACACCGCCTCAGTAAACTTAATTGCCAGGATATGAAGACAAGACACTTGGCTGTTGTAGACATCTTAAACCCTGGAATCCATTTAGAATATTTAGAGTTAGCCCTTTTGCTATTAATAATATATCTATTGGCCACGTAGACCTTTATCGTTACCTCAGCCTTATTACCATAAATATCGTAAGCCTTTATGGTTATCATGTGCCATCCATCCCTAACAGACCTAGTGTTCCAGCGATATGAGTATGGCTCCGTAGCGTCCCTTGCAACCAGCTTACCATCAATGTAGAATTCAACACGGCTTACGCCTGACTCATCACGAGCCGAAACTACAATATTAGTGGTTTTAGAGACCGTTGAGCCATTGGACGGACTAACTATGCTAACCATGGGCAGCTTGATGTCTTTAATGTTAATTACTTTAACTATGACTGGAGCTGATTCTCCAATGTTCCCAGCGGCATCATAGGCTTTGGCGACAAGGATATGTGAGCCATCCGAATCAGCCGTAATATCCCAGTAAACTTCATAAGGCTTCTCTGAGTCAACGGCAAGTAACATACCATTCTTATATAATTCAACCTTAACACGCCCCTATCATCATTTGCGCTAACAGATACAATAATTGCACCTGAAATAGTATCTCTATTTCTTGGATAAGTTATCTCAACATTGGGTGGGGTAGTATCAGGCAGAGGCCGAACTATGCCGGCAGCAGCCTTCAGCGCCTCATACGCCTCAACCCTACCCCAACCATAGTAGACGTCATAACCAGCCCCACCCAGATCAACGGCTGTGGACTTAAGTATCTGCTCAACCTGGGATGGTGTAAGAGATGGATTAGTCGAGAAGATCAGGGCGGCAACCCCGGCAACAATGGGTGCGGAGAAGGAGGTTCCTGAAGAGGCACCATAACCACCACCCTTAAACGTTGTATATATACTTACTCCAGGAGCAGATAGATCAACGTAAGGTCCATGTGAAGAGAAACTTGCTATAGTATCGTCACTTGTTGTGGTGCTTATAGACACAATGTATGGGTTATCAGCGTAATCCTCATATCTACCAGTATTGCCAGCCGCAGCAATAACTAATCCGCCTTTATCCACAAAGTACTTTACGGCACTCATGAGCGAAGCAGAGCCATTAAAGATTTGGAAGCTTATGATGGCTACTTTAGCGCCACGGTCAGCGGCATAGATAAGACCCTTACTGAGGAGTGAGTAAGTTGTATAACCATTAGGATCAGTAACCCTGACTGGTAGGATCATGCAATTCCACGCCACGCTCGTCACACCAATCCCGTTATTTGCTATAGCGGCCGCCGTTCCAGCAACCTTAGTTCCATGACTATAAACATCGCTGGTGTCAGCATTATCATCATAGAAGTTCCATCCTTGAAGCAACTTACCAGCTAAGTCTGGATGATTTGGATCGACACCACTATCTAATACGGCTATTATGACTGTTTGATTTCCAGTCGTTATGTCCCATGCCTCTGGCACATCTATCTTTTCAAGGTGCCACTGGCTAGAATAATAGGGATCATTAGGAACAAGTAGAGGTTCAACTAAACAGTTTTCCTCAATAAAATCAACTATTCTATTTCTCGTTAATGCAAATTTGACATTATTTACCACATGTTTTGGAACAGTGATTACTAAGGTTCCTATTTGCCCTATTTCATCAGTAATATAAGCTCCTAGGGAGCCTAATATGGCTTCACTAGCATTCCTATCGATGCCAGGCTTAAACTTCAATATCAATTCAACCTTACTATATTCAATGGGAATGACAAAGACTGGGAGAATAACCGAACAAAGCAATGACAATGAAAGCACAACAATAAGCAGTAGCTTAATGTTTAAAGGAGATCTCATATGATTGAGCCCAATATGAGGTTGGGCTGAAAAAATAGTGTTAAAATTTGTGAAGGGCTGATATATATGGCTATTCTAGAAGAGATATCTAGAAAATATAACTGGAATCTGGAGATTCTTCCTTAGAATATTATTAAAGATTGTTGAGTGAGGATAAGTAATTCCTAAATAAGAGTAACTATCCTTTCAAATAACTATCTCAATCAAAAAAATGTTTGAATTTTTTATGAAAAAAATTTTGGTAAACTTCTATTACTTCGTCTCCATAGCTTTTAGAATGATGGTATTTCATATCTCCACATTATAGTGTCGTCTTCATGTAGGATATATTTATCGGATGCTACTGGACCCAACTCCCAATCTCCTTTCTCTGGAACCCAGACGTACCACATCCAATATCTGCCACCTTCATTCTTAACACCGTTTATGCTAGTTACAAAGGTTCCCATCCCAGGATATTCTATGCCCTCAACTTCAGCAATAATCTTTGTTGCCATCAAGAAATTAGTCTCCCTCGGAACAGACGTGCTATTATACCAAACCACTGTTCCATTTCCATAATCAATGCAAATATTTACTTTCATTGTCATCTTCTTTAGATCCGATGAAGCTTTCTCATAAAGACCCTTAAAATACACGCTCTCATTGTAATAGTATGTTGCAAGGGACGCTGCTACTATTAGGAGACAGAGAAGACCTAGCGAAACCCACATCCAACTACTTTTTCTTCCACTCATAATTCCATCACCTCCTTTTTAGGTATTATTTTCCTAAGGACTGCAATGAGCGGAATACAACCGAAAAAGAAGAAAACAAAATTGGATACTTCATGTACTATTGCAAACCACGCGCCTGATATTATAGCCATTATTGGCGGTAATCCAACTATAACAACAGAAGCAATATTCGTGATTAAGTCATAAATAATTGTTGCGAAAAATCCAACTATTCCGAACTTTAAGTTCGTTAACCAGAAGTTTTCTTTATTAGTCTCTACTAAGGCAAGTGCGTTTAAACCTAAATTTAATCTTCTAGAAAGCCAGCCAAGAATGGCGTAAATGGTCTCACTTAGACATGTGGCAACGAGTATAATTAGATTGAAGCCTAGTGGATTTAAGGTGCCATAAACAAGCCATGTAAGAACACCCACAAGGATTCCAGGAACCAGACCTATCAAATAGCCACTAAGGAAAACAATTAGATCCATAAACTTTATATTCGGAATACCAATCATGGCATAATTTGAAGCCAAGTTGATTGAAGTTAACATAATAACTAAACAGAGGATTCTTGTTGGGAGGAACCTACTAGGGTGGATCACGACCATCTGAGGACCACTCTTCATGTTGGTTGGATAATCCATCCAAATATATAAGCCTAACTAAAAAATAATCTTTTGAAAACACTTAAATCTCAAATAAACTGTTAACTAAAAATTGTTTCATCGAATTCGTAGAGAATAAGATGTATGGGCGAAGAGTTAAGGCATAAGTTCGCTAATTTAGAGCAAGAGATATCATACGTGAAGAGTGAGTTGAATAGAACTCTTTCTGAAATCTATGAGCTAGAGGAGAAAAGAAAATCTCTTTTTTAAAAATCAGAGAGCTTAAGGTCGAGGTTGCATCCTGTAGAAGAAAGCTAAGCATCTTAAGAGAGGAGATTAGAGGGTTAAATGAGAACTTATCTAAGCTTAAAAGGGAGAAAAATGAGAAGATTGCTTCCATTAAAGACGCTAGAAAAAAGATTAGGGAACATTTAAGAACTGGAATACAAAAAGGGGAGAAATATTTAGAGATGGAAATTTCTAACCTTGAGTGGAAAATTCAGACAACACCCCTTCCGCTAGATGAGGAAAAGAGAGTTATTGCGAAGATTAAGTCTCTAGAGGAGCAACTCTACTCTTGTAGAAAGCTGAAATCTCTGAGGGATGAGATCCGATCAATGGAGAATAGCATTAGAGAAATTAAAGGGAAGATCAGTACATATATTGAAGAGATTGCGGAGAAAGTTTCTGAGAAACAGAAAATTCGGGAGAGACTCGCTGAATTAATTAAGGAAATTAATGAAATAAAATGCAAGATCGATAAAATAAATAAAGAGTATGAGGACAAGAAGGAGAAAATTTTAGAATTATGCTCTAGGCGGGGAGAGATCCTTAGCCAGATTATGGCAATCAAAAAAGGAGAGGAAAGGAAGAAGGTAGAGCAGGAGCTTATGCTTAAAGAAAGAATTAAGAAGGAAGTCTTAGAGAAGATTAAACGTGGAGAAAATGTTCCTCTTGAAGAATTTAAGATATTTTTGAAGAAAGCGGCGCGGACAAAATTTAAGTAATTTTACAGATTAAATACCTTTAATAAGAAAGTTAATTTTAAAGAGAAGGGGAAGATGGCATCCGAGAAGGAGCCGGGGTTAGAGGGGGAGCGCATACTTATTTTATGTGTTGATAGAGACAATGATATTGGCAGAAAAGCTGGTGTTAAAACACCAATTATAGGTAAGAAAGAGAATATTGATGCGGCGGTAAAACTGCTTCTTGCCGACCCAGAGGAGGCAGACGCTAATGCTATGTTTGAGGCAGTAAAAATATGTGAGAACTTGGAACGCAGTTACTCGAGTAATGTCTTATGCCAAGTGGCAACAATAGCTGGTTCAGATCTCGGCGGGATTACCGCTGACAGAAAGATTATATCCGAGCTTAACGAAATTATTAAAGAGTTTAAACCCACCAGCCTAATTTTGGTAACTGATGGCTACGCGGACGAAGATATTTTACCGTTGATGCAATCCAGAGTACCAGTCTCATCAATTAGGAGAGTGATCGTAAAGCATAGTAAGTCTATAGAGGAGACGGCAGCTCTATTTTCAAGGTACTTAAGGAAAATTCTTGAGGATCCAAGATATTCAAGAATTGTTCTCGGTCTACCTGGAATACTATTTGTTATGCTTGCAGCGCTATCTTTCTTGGCAATATTCATTGGATATGATATTGGAGCATGGGCTTGGATTATGGGACTATTGATTGTAGGTTTTTACCTTATAGGGAAAGGTTATGGACTAGATAAAAAAATTACATCTACTCTCCCTAAAATCTTCTCTCCCCACGGATTAATCATAGGGTTCTCAATGGTCTTTGGTCTTCTATTAATAGTTATTGGTTTATACCAGTCCATATCACATGTGATGGCTGGCACAGAGGTTCTCACGAAATCCTTTGCTGAGATTGCTGGTATACTGATTTCCGCATCTATGCCAACAGTAGTCTCAGGCTTCTCCATAATACTACTTGGTAGAGCCCTCGCCCATCTGCTTGCGCGTGACCATAGGTTCTGGAGAACAATTGTGCTTATAGTTGCCTGTGTCTGGTCTTGGAGGATCTTCGATGAAGCCGCTAAAATACTGGTTAATCCAAGTCTCCCTTTAGATGAATTGGTGATCTCAATAGTTATCGGAATAGCTATAGTTACTATGCTTATTCCAGTAGTCCACTTTCTAGGCAAAAAGTATAGGAATTTCTTTGCATAAGGTATTAGGTGATCGGAGATCCCTATGGAGGCTACTAATAAGGAAATTACAGTAGCGGTAATTGGCGGAACTGGATTAGAAGAGATGTTCGAAATTTCTGAAACAATTAATATTGGAACGCCTTATGGCATATCATATGCAATCTCAATATGCAAAGTTCAAAATAGAAAAGTTGCTTTCCTTTCAAGACATGGACGTAGACATGAGATCCCACCACATAAAATTAACTTTAGAGCTAACATATATGCCCTTTATAGATTTGGGGTCAAAAGAATCATAGCAACAAACGCTGTTGGCGCGATAAACCCAAACTTTAAGCCAGGAGACCTTGTAGTTCCACATGACTTAATAGACTTTACAAGACAACGTCCCCTTACGTTCTATGAGCAGGCACCCGTCACTCACATTGATTTCACAGAGCCCTATTGCCCAGAAATACGTAGGGTTTTGATTGAGGGGGCTAAGAATGTTGGTAGTGTTCATGAGCGTGCCGTTTATGTATGTACTGAGGGGCCGCGCTTCGAGACTCCGGCTGAGATAAGAATGTTTAGGCTTTTAGGATGCGATATTGTTGGGATGACAGGTATGCCGGAAGCTGTCCTTGCACGAGAGCTTGGAATGTGTTATGCAACGATATGCTTTGTCTCAAACATGGCTGCAGACATGGCTAACAGACTTACGTACAAGGAGGTTTTGGAGACATCTAAGCTAGTCGTGCCGAAGCTACATAAAATAATATCTAATGCGATTATGTCCTTGCCGGAGGTTAGGGGATGCCAATGTCATACATCAGTTATGCTTGGCAGGGCTGAGGGGGAAGATTAGATGCTTAGGACAATATTATCGCTTTTAGGAGTCTATAAAATATATGAGAAGTGGCTTTTGCATCAATTAAAGAAAGGGAGCATACCGGAGCACGTAGCTATAATATTAGATGGAAATAGAAGGTGGGCCGCTAAGAGTGGGCTTGAGCCGTGGATGGGGCATATCTATGGCGCAAAAAGGGTAGAGGAGGTTTTAAGATGGTGTCTAGATTTAGGTGTTAAGAGCATAACATTATATGCCCTCTCAACAGAAAACTTTCAAAGATCAAAAGATGAAATTAGCAGATTAATGTACCTGTTTAAAAAGAAGCTTGAGGATCTTTTGGTCAGCGAAGAAATTCGCAAGTATAAAGTAAGGGTTAAAGTTATTGGTAAAACATACCTTCTACCCCCAGATCTCCAAGAATTAATTTGTAGAGTTGAAGAAGAGACAAAAATTTTTAATGAACGATATTTAAATTTGGCTATAGCTTATGGTGGAAGAGCCGAGATAGTTGATGCCGTAAGAAAAATTGTCCAGAAGGTTGCTAGAGGAGAACTATCACCAGAAGAGATAGATGAGAACATTTTTGAACAACATCTTTATACTTCTTTCCTGCCAAAGCAGGATCCAGATCTCATCATAAGGACTTCTGGAGAGGAAAGGTTAAGCGGCTTCCTGCTATATCAATCAGCCTATAGTGAACTATGCTTCCTAGACGTTTACTGGCCTGAGTTTAGGCGTATAGACCTTTTGAGGGCAATAAGGACTTACCAGAAGCGTGTGAGGAGGTTTGGCAGATAAATCTTTACGTTCTCTTCTTAGCGCTCACGATGGATATCACGTCTCCATCTTTAAGCCGATAGTCTTCTCCGAGTCTTCTCTTAGTTCTTGAATCAATAGCATATATGAAGGATTCACCGAGCTCCGTGTGAATCGTGTATGCTAATTCTCTGGCCGTGGTATCTTTTGGGACGAGCTTAGCCTCCGGCAGGATCCTCCCATAATGGTCTATAAGCTTGTCTGGGTCGGCAACTGGGTAAACAACAATCATATTCAGTAGGGTTTTGAAGGCAGTGTTTATAACCTCTTGGACGCCAGTTGATCCGTATTTATCGAGTATCCTCTCCTTAATCGCCTTTATGGCGCTGAGCTGTCTCTCCGTGATCCTTGATGGATCCTTTACCTTAAAGTCTCCTTCCCCTGGAATATACTCTATTAGTTCCTTTTCAGCAGCTCTCCTCAGAGCCAGCTCCGCCTCGGCACAGCAGGGTATAACAATGTAGCCAGTCTCCTTAAGTCTCTTAAAGTTCTCTTCCGCAAATGGTAGATCCATCTTGTTCGCCGCTATGAGCATGGGCTTAGATATTCTTCTTAGGGCATCAACAAAGCTTAAGAAGTCTCCCTCACTCCACCTCATCGGATTATCGGCGCTCAATTCGGTAGCCTTAAGCGCCTCGATTACATGCCACCTCTTAATCGCTAAGCCACTTAACCTCTCCTCTAAGAGGGAGGGCAAGTCGACCATCCTGGCCTCAACGGTTCTCGCTATTCTAGACCAGTCCTTTCTAATGATCTGAGCAAACCACATTGTGAGCTCTCTCTCCAGAAACTTAACGTCTTCAAGAGGGTCATGGAAGCCGGGCTTGATTATCCTACCCTCAATGTCAGTTGATCCTGAGGCATCAACGATGTGTATGAGAGCATCCGCTCTCCTAATCTCATCTAGAAACTGGTTTCCGAGCCCTCTACCCTGCCATGCATTGGGGACAAGACCGGCGCAATCAACCAATTCCACTGGTATAAACCTGATACCATTTACACAGAAAGAGTTTACTGGCTCATCCTTAACATTAAATTCCCTGCAAACACATTGTGTTTTAAAATATCCAATGCCTCTATTAGGCTTTATTGTTGTGAATGGGTAGTTGGCAATCTCAACTGTGGCGAGGGTGGCAGCACTAAAGAATGTTGATTTACCGACATTAGGTTTGCCAACAATCCCAACCATCATTTAGTTAACCATCCTCAAAAGAAGAATTAACATAGCAATGTTAATATAAATTAGGAAAAAATATTTATAGAGTTAAGACTGCTATGTCCTTTCTAACTTTCTTAGAGCTAATGAAAATAGATTTAATTTAACAGGGACTCGGCTTTCTTAACCTCCTTGATAAATGATATTATTTTCTGTTTATCCTTAATTCCAGGTCTAAGCTCAACACCTGAGGAGACGTCTACTGCGAATGGCCTAACTGCCAAAATGGCTTCGCAGACATTTTCTGGCTTTAATCCGCCGGCAAGAATGAGCGGACTTGGATATATTAAGTCTCTAATTCTCCTACTAATATTCCAGTTATGTATAACGCCCGTGCCACCATATTTTCCGGGAACATGGGAGTCGACGAGAATTGCCTTAAAAATGCTGGCTTCACGTAAAATTTCTTCTAAGGGGAGATCTGAAGATATGTTTACAGCCTTAATTATTGGCACCCTCTCAGCAATTTTCCTAATCTGCTCAAATTTCTCTGGAGGAGCATGCACCTGCATGAAGTCTGGCCTCAGCCTATCATATATTTCGAGAAGTCTTTCCATGTTTCTAAAGACGGTGACGACCACTTTTATAACGGATGACGGAGCGATCTTAATTAATTCGTCGGCTTCTTCAATGGTAATATTTCTTGGTGATGTGTGGACGTCAACTACGAAGCCGACGAAATCGGCGCCTGCCATTACTGAGGCTTGTAGATCCTCAGCTCTAGTTATCCCACATATCTTAACCTTAACCTTATTCTCCATCATAAGCATTCACCAATTTTGAAATGAAATCGATGATGTTTTCCGCAGTCATTATGGATGATCCAACTAGAAAGGCGTCGGCACCACACCTCTTAAGGAAACGTATGTCTTCCGGAGACTTTATCCCGCTCTCACTGACGATTGGTCTACCAGCAGCCTCTGACTTATCAAAATTCTCAAGTATCCTCTTAGTTACATTTAGATCAACCATAAGTGTCCTCAAATCCCTGTTATTTATTCCGATCATATCAGCCTCAGTTGAAAGGGCTAGCTTGAATTCGTCAGGCGTATGAGTTTCTAGAAGGACCTCTAAACCGCAACTGTGTGAGTACTCAATCATGTCATCTAGGCTAGCCTCACAGTAGCCCCGTTCAAAAAGGGCAACTATTAAGAGGACTGCGTTCGCACCCACCCTCCAAGCAGCCTCGATCTGCTTCACACCCACTATGATATCCTTCATTAAAATTGGGGCTTCAACGACCATGCTGACTCCAGATAGGTTTTCTAGGGAGCCGGAAAAGTATATTGGTTCAGTTAATATTGATAGGCCAACGGCGCCTGCCTCAATCATGCTCTTGGCCATAGATTCAACATCTCCTGGGGTTCTCAGAGGCCCCATTGACGGGGAGACAAACTTGATCTCTGATATGATGGGGGCTTTTGATCCGCCCAAGGCTATTATAGCATTTTTTAGGCTCCTTCTCT
>JAWAXL010000048.1:0-10951 GCA_038820405.1 Bathyarchaeia archaeon | reverse complement strand
TTAGGTGGGATGAGCATCCAATTGTGGAGACGAGATAGCCTATGCCTCCAGTAATAGGCTTATCGCATAAGCATATTGTTATGGTTGATTTAGATGGTATGCCACTAGAGAAGGTTAAGAGGCTAGCCGACCTAGCGCTTAAAAAGTTTAGGCTTGGAGGCTATGTTATCCTTGAGAGTAGCCCAAACAATTACCATGTTGTCTTCGATAGGGTTTTCAGGTATTGGAGTAAAATGGTTAGGATTAAATCCAGAAGGCTATAAGCCTACTCCCAAAATAATCTATTAGCATGGAAAAAATCTAAGCGTAAAAGCATACTTAGAGACTAGAATAGAAACCCTAAAACTAATTGAGGATGATGAAGATTAACGGGAACGGAAAAGCGATAAGCGGATTATCCTTTCCTTTTAATTGAAATTGGTAGTGCAATTATCGAGAACGGTATTGCCAGTAATGCTATATGGGTTAACAAAGTTTGTCCAAACTGCCGCGTTTGAAATTAATGATTTCATCTCTAATTTGGTTCATATCGTTAGAGAGTTTATTAACTTGATTTGTGAGCGTAATTAGTGTCTGATTGATGTGAGATATCGTACTTTCCATTTAGAAAGTTGTTGTTTGAGTAAAATGAATTCTGGTATGTTTTCAAGGTTAGCTCTGAACTCGCTTAGTTGCCGGGAGAGAAATATGATGCTCCTATTAAGTTCGCTTATCGTATCTTCTAGTGAAATGAGAGTTGGAAGTTCGCGTGTAAATGGCGGCACACTCTCCCCAGCAAGCCAATAAACAATGTTAGCCTCAGTAGTAACAAAATAAGGAGTGTTCTCTGATGTCGCTTGGATGGTTGAGTAGCTTGAGAAGAGCATGTATTGTGAGTCATCATTATTTATTTTATTCTTTAGGTGCCAGCTGTAGGCTTGTGGGAGGTGTTTTAATGATATATAAGACAGAATCTTCTATTATTCTAGGCTTAACTCTGGGAGCGGTTTATAATACACTCCTCTCCTTAGGTTTGCATAATTTATGTTATGGTTTAGCTGGCTTCTTAGGAGCATATAACGGAGATTATACACTGAATATCATTTTAGCAATCTCACCTCAACAGGCATCCCCCTTGAAAAAGTTCTTATGTAAACTCTCTTTTGATTCAAGTCATAATAGAAGGCTTCTCTTTGGTTCAACCAAAAGTTTTCCCCCTCATCTCTTATTTCTACATCATTTATTTTCACAACTGATGGTTTTGAGGACCTGACCCTCAGTATGAAGCACTCCGAAGATGGTTCAAGATTAATTTTTATCTCATGCAGATTCTCTTCTACCGAGAACATATATGGTTTAGAGCCAGCTCCATCGGAGAAAAATTCAATTTTAGAAACCCCATGTGGATATATGTCAATCGTCAAGTAATCTTTTGAGGTTTTTTCTCCATGTCCTGTGTAGGCGCTCGAGACCTCCATTGGAATTATTGAGCCAGCCCGTATGAAAATTGGAATTTTATCAAGAGGAGTTGGATAATCATCTATTTTACAGGGGCCCACAAATTCTTTATCAGTCCAATAATCTATCCAGCATCCTTCAGGGATCTCAACTGATCGCTTATCTCCACCCTCAGAGAGAGGTTTTATAACAGGCGCCACGAGAAATGAGTCGCCATAGAGATACTCATAAGTCTCGGAGAATGGCTTACCTATATTAGGTGCCCTAATAATCCCAATCCCTGTTTGATGGGCAATATGAGCTAGAGAGTAAGTGTAAGGCACAAGTTCCCTATGAAGAGTCACATAGTATCTGTAGATGGAAAGAGCCTCCTCATCGTCCTCTATTCCTGGATCACTAGCGCAGTTTCCCGGATCTCCAACTGAGTCGGCCGGTATGCGAACCCTATCCCTCCAAAGGATGCGGCTATGGATGAAGATTGGTGTGAAGGCTGCAAACTCACACCATCGCAGAAATAGTTCACGGTTAAAGTCTCCAACTATCCCACCTACATCCGCTCCAGCATAAGGAAGCCCCTCCTCCACATTAAGGCGGAATATGGCCTCTATCGACTTCACATAATCCTCAAATGTTGACGCGGGATCTCCTGTCCATAATGCCATAGCAACATCAGAAATGTTTAGATCAGTCTTCTCGCCATAGTATGTGCCATGCGAAGACGGCCTATGCATAGCTATTCCTTGACCTTTAGTTTTCTTAAATATGTAAACCTGCATATCCCTATAATACAACTCAGTATATCTTTTATGGTCAATCCACCCTTTTTTGCCGTAAAGTCTCTCTCCATCTCTAAAACCAGCTACGTGATCCACCTGAACTCCATCGATATGTAAGATTTCAAATATTGGGTCCATGAGAGAGTGCCACCATTCAACTGCCTCCCTATTCGTAAAATCTATTAGTCCACCTGAACCCCTCCACCATTTCCTTATAGCCGTTGGGCCATTAGGAGATTCTCTAAGGAAGTAACCATTTTTATCACCATATGCAAAGGCTTCCCTCTCCCATTGGAGGTCATAGCTGTTCATGCTGTCTATTCCACAGTTTATATAGGGAACGCACCAGACTAAGACGCGATAACCCATCTCATGAAGTTTATCAATCATCTTTTTACCCGGCGCAATCTCGCTTGACTGATGGAATGATTCAGCGAATATCCAAGAGTTGTAGGCTGTGGACCATGGGCGCTCAATAATTATGGCTCCAATAGGGATGTCGTATAATCTATGTTTTGTGGCATCGTTCAGAACGTTAAGGTAATTGAGGTAATTGTCCTCCCACTTAAATCCTTCAAAAACCCAGCGGGGAGGGAGGGGGGGAAGCCCCCTATCACCCTTTCTCCTAGCCCTCCGCCCAAAACATGAAGGAGGACTTATGCTCATGAATTTAGTGGGGATAGGCTTTAAGCAACTGGTATTTACCATATTTCCTCCCAGCTTTAACCATTGCTAGGAAATTTTCAAATTTTACTCCAGCAGCATAACTATTGCTGGAGCTCAGTATAAATCCCCCACCAGGGGCAGCAGCATTAATACATTCCTTAACCTCTTTAACAACATCCTCCTCGGTCTTTAAAGAAAGAGTATAGGAGAAATCAATATTTCCCCAAAGGCAAATTTTATCCCCATATCTCATTTTAACTTTTCCAATATCCATTCCAGATATGGGTTCAAGTGAATGGAGACCATCAATTCCGGTAGATATTAAATCTTCTAGAATTGGCTCCAGATATCCATCTGAATGCTTAACTACTGGCACCCCAAGCTTATGGAAAACTTGAACTGGCTTTTTAATTGCTGGAACAAATACTTCTCTGAAATGTTTAATAGAGACGATTGGCCCCCTATTATATGCGACATCGCCAGCCATAACTATTAAATCAACACCCTCCTCTATTAACCTCTTCCCCAGCTCTATATTATACTCAGTTGCCATCTCCATGAATTTCTTCGCCAAAGATGGATTTCTAAAAAGGTCAATATTATAGCCATCTATCCCTCTCGCCAAGTAGGGTATCTTTGGGCCAGGAATATGCCCAGCCAAGGCTCTCCTACCCTTAAACCTTCTTATAAGAAGACGCGGTCCATCCATTAATCCAGGATCATGAGGGTCAGGCGGTTCGATCTTCTCGACATCCAATGGATCCTTTAGAGACGGCCCAATATACCAATCTATACCATTCCTACGCCTATACATAGCTCCCCACTCATCAATCCATGTCTCTTTATTAATAATCTTTATCCCGGATCTCTTTAGAGGAGGACTTGGGGATACGGGAACAATATCTAAATCGAGTTTCTCGATAAAAGCGCTCAAAATATCTACATTCCTTCTTATTTTATCTATCCGGTTTTGGCAATACCCATTAAAGACTTTCTCAGTAAATCCCATAGTCTCTGAAACTTTCCCGATATCATAATCCTGTTCTCCAATAGGAACAATGTCGGGTTCCTCAAGGTTTAAAGCAGCAAGCACTCTATCCGCAGAGTTCATAAAAATATTACCTCGGATTTACCCAGTATTACTTTACTGTAAGAGTATATAAACTTTTAGAATGGCAGCATCCAAGTAGATTTTATTATTAGTGATGCTGCTATTCCGATAATAATGGCTGTAGCTTCTCCTGCTGATAAACCAGCAGCTAAGGGATAATTATTCTTTCTAAACCATTCTTTGCCTTTAAAATGCTTTAGAATTGAGCCAATAATATGTCCAAACATAAGGGATATTGAGTAAGGTATTGCTGTTAAAGTCCCAGCAACTATTCCTCCTATGGAAATAGGTAATTGAAGAAAATGCTGTATAACGCTTAATCCAGAGACCGCTAAGAAGCCATATAAGATTAGAGCGGGATCGAACAGCCCTTCCGCTCTTGTCATCCAAAGGCATTGATATGTAGCGGATACAGGCCAGAATATTTCAACACCCGGATATGCGGCAGAAGGTATCGGCGCCATACGCCAAAAGGCTCTTACATAAAGAAAACTCATAAGAATAGATACGGGCCAAATAATCCAAAAGATTTTGTTTATATCTGAAGCACCAGTTTGTGTCACTTTACCTAGTTTGTAAAGACCAGCCCATCCAGCTCCATCAGCTATATTTATGGGAGCAAGCCATATATCAGGCTTTTCGTATCCGCTAACCGCTAACAATATATTCCGCAACATTGTTTGAGTCTCAATTCTTTGCCCGGTTAAGCCATAAATTCGTGCAGTGATTAGTGTATTAATAATTGAGAAGGGAACAATAATAATTATAAGCCATAGAGGGGAAAAGTCCGGAACAAGCCATCTCACAACAGTTATATTAAGGATAGCTCCAACTAAGAAAATCATGAAGGGTAGTATAAAAGGTGATCTCCTCAGTCCTTTGCCGGAAGATCCACTTCTGAATTTAAACGCATCAATAAGAACTTTTGGCCTAAGTAATATCGGCATTAAACCCGCAGCTATTGAAGCACCTACAATGGGATTTGCCCAAAGGTAGAGAGTTGACCTTTCAAAGGATTTACCAACATCTAGACCAGGGGCCCACCAGGGAGATATGTAGAGACCATACGTCACACTAATCCAGTTTCCAATGAAGTATAATGCAAATGATCCAAGAAATATACTAAGGACGACATTCGATGAAAGTACAAGACCTATCGATATAAATAGAAGATCCGTACCTATCCCGAGAGAGGCTCCTGGTAAGAACCATTCTAAATGGTAATTTAAATCTAACCATGGTGCGGGTATAGGTTGAAATAAATAACCTAAAGATTGACAGATCGAGGGAATGGCGTAGAGAAAGGAGCCGTAAAATATGCCTAATGCAGCAGAAATAGAGAAAACAGACAGCCTTTCAGGATCTCTTTCTATTAAAGTATCAATAACCTCGGCTGTTACCATCTCCATTGGAAAAGGAAGATCTTCAATCTCAATAAATATTTCTTTAGCGAACATACCCATGCTCATCCAAATAATATTCCCTATAAGAGAACCAAGAACTCCTACCAACAAAGGTGTGAACCACGCTGAATGTAGAAAATCTCTGATCCAAAATAGTCCAGTCTCACGCGGCGGTGCATACCACTCAGGCAACGTCTTTAAGCCAAAATATAAAGATATAGGTGAATTTGTAAAATAAAGAGCATATAAAGCATTTAAAGCAACTCCGGCGTTTAAAGCTGATGTAAGGGCTGCTACGTAGACGCATGTCAATTCTTGCTTTGTCATTTGGCTACCTGCTAACCGTATAAGTTCAATCCAAAGAATAACAGAGAACCATGCTATTGCCCAACTCATTTGTCGGCCTATAACAGCTTGTAAGGAAATCCATATAAACGCTGGCTGGAAAACAAATAAAGCATATAAAGCTGCGAGAACTGATCTCCAGGTTATTCCACTTTTTATTTCTTTATTTTTTCCAATCACTTATTATACCTCCAGAGGTAGACCTTTAGATAGCTCGATATACTTCTCCCTCTCTCTTGGCGATAGTGTATTCCATAAGAGAAACTGCTTTCTTATAGAATCAATGAATTTTCTGTTTGAGCTAATCCATGCAGAAACTGAACCAGATAGTCTAATCAAGTTAATTTGAACGCTCCATTTATTAGTGGATATATCCTTTATAAAGGTTACTGACGCCCTTTGAGAAATCCCCCGCTCATAGGGTTCAAGTTTCACATCTAATATTAGACTCCTCATAATATAGTTCTCTTCCTTCCTCATCTCATAAGAAATATTAGTGAGAGAGAATAGGTCAGATCGCTCTCCTTTATGGGGCTCAACAAACTCGGAAAGATAGTACAGCAACCCTTTGACTTCATCATCTGAGACAAATACAAAAGGTAGCGGCACATTCCACTGAGAAGCTGTTGGTTTAGTCGGTATAGTCCAAGCTCTCTCAAGAGATGGCGTAACTATTGTGGAAGCTTTTCTAATAGGATATAATACTGAAAGAAGAACCACCAAAATACTTATACTAACAACATACACGACCCACAAAGATGCAAAATTAATTGTAATTCCAGCACTAAATAAAATTTCTGCAAGGGATCTGCCTATACATAACGCTATTAAATATCCTATAAGGCCACCAATTAATGCGTATATTAAAGATTCAGCAAGAAACATTAGAGAAATATGGAGTGGAGAAAGACCTGTCACGGAATAAATATTTATTTCTCTTCTTCTCTCATAAATATTGCTCAGCATTAAATTGAGAAGCGTTAAGAGAACCGTAATTAATGGAACCATCTGAAGCTGCCATCCCAGAACCTCTGTTGATACTCTTCGTGAGATAAACCATACGGTTCCATTTATCCCCGCAAATATATCAAGGTTCGGCCATGCGTTATATAATCCTATTACTGAATCCCATATTTTCGAAGTATTCAAAATTTTCATTGAAATCGACATTACTTTAGATCCTAAGGAGAGAGCTGTTTTATATGGAATTATTAAGCATGCATCGATTGATGTGTGAACGTTGAAAACATCTGGACCAGCCGTTAAATCAAGAGGAGTTATTCCCCGTTCGCCATCAAGATCATATATAGCATCAAATATTGAGGAGTCCACTATTCCTATAACTGTGAATTTGACGCCCTCTACCATAATTTGACTTCCAATGGTTACCTCGAGTTTCTTTGCATTTTTCTCACTTAAAATACAAACAAATTGATCCTCTTCAGTAAACCATCTTCCATAAATAAGAGATTTTGAGACATTAAATATTTCCGTTTCTTGTGGAGTTAACCCAAGCAATGCATAGAATCCGGGACTAATAGAATAATTATCGCAATAAGTATAAAAGGCAGAAAGAGCTAATCCTGGCACAAATGTATGCCGCCATGCCCGTGGCGCCACTATGGCTTCACCTTTATATAATTCCCTAAGTTCACTAGCCATTTGATCAGACACTCCGAATGCCGTCTCTCCATAATTATAGCGCTTTATAAAGATGCCTTCATATAAAGGTGTAAGATTAGGGATTGGTTGAAGTCTGAAAATAGTTAGTGGCGAAATCGATGAAAAAAGTGTAAAACCACATATCATTATGATAATAGAAAGTAGTGTCAGTGATGTTCTGAATCTTCTTCTTTTCATATATTCAATTCCAGTGGAAAAAGCTAATAGAGCGGCACTGCCTCTAGATATTTCTGCTATATGAATCCCTCTAATGCCAACTATATACCTCTTTAAACTAGAGAATATCATACCTAGTATTATAATAATAGTTGGTATGGAAAGAATCAAGATTGAGCTACCAACGAGTACCATTAATGCATCAGATGCCAATTGAACACCTGGATGAGCAAATATATATGGAACCATAATAAGTATATAAAGTGCAAGTAAAGATGTTACACGTTTTTTGCCACTAAATTGAAAGATAAACTTTTCAAAGAAGTAGACAAATGGAATTGACAACAGCATAAAGAATAGAATAGAATAAACAGAATCTTCTATTGTTGCTCTTATATCTATATAGTTCTCTCTTGCGATAGTCCATGCTTTCTCGCCATAAAATTGGGCGAGAGCATAATTTTTGTTATTAAAACATCGATATGCAAGATTTAGGATCTCTTCGACCTCTTTATGTCTCTCGATAATTTTACTGGTACTTGTTATTAGACCAGTTCTTTTTGCCTCTCTCAGACGGCTCTCTACTAAAGCGTACATATTTTCAGCATAATGAAGTACTGGATTAATGATAATATGTTGTTCTCCAGCTTTTACTTTGTAACCTAAACCTTCCGGATTATCTTTAGTCGAATTTGTTATACAGAAGAGAGGATATCGGATGGCATAAAGCGTTTGTAACATAATTTCTATAGGTTCATTTTCAGGTAAATAAAGCACAGCTACGGAATAGGAGTCAGAAGTAGGTACTAGCCTATTACTGTCACAAATGGGGTCATAGGAGAAACCATAGTGAAATGGTTCAATATGGGCATCACGTCTAAGAATTCTTAACCAAGCATTTACATCTTTTCCAGATTCAGGGGGTAAGTTTCCCCAAGAGGGATCTATAAGATCGAATAGCACTAGAGTCCCACATTTAAATACGGCATAAAATCCAATTTCTTGATCATGTTCGAATCTTAGAGTACTTGGCGCATACTTAAATCTCCCTTGATCTGGTCCATATAGTACATTGCCGGTTATTTCATCTAATACGAAACATTCAAGACGTATCTCTGCAACTAAACCATATAAGTGCGGTATAATAAACGCTCCCTTCTCATCGCTCATCTCTATTATAGTGAAACTTCCCCCGGTATAATAATGCAGGTATAACCAAACTAACGCGTTTGGAACAGGGGTATACCAGGCTGTTGTCTCATTATAGAATGCAACCTGCCCTCTAAGATAATGGCCCTCGAGACCCATTAGCTCTTTTGTATGCATCCTACTCCAATTAAGATTCGGCACAAACTTTTCTGCAAAATTATCAGTCTGGAGAAAGCTATGCAATAAACAGAACGTAAAAATAGCGTGAACTTTTAGATTGTCCAAATTAATTTTCTCGAGGGTGTCTATCGGCGTCTTATAATGGATTCTAAAGTCATGGGCTGTTGTTATTATGAGTCCAGGGCCTCTATTTATCATTAGGGGCTCAGCGTCGGATAGAAAAGCAGGGGTTGCAGGAAAAATTCGATGCAGAGTATCCGTATAACCTGAACCCATTTGTCCACTTACTGTACTTATTCCCTCTGCAGGAACAGATATGGTCATACCAAGCTGTTTATTAATTTCTTTTACCATCAAAGAGACATATTCTCGAATAGCCTTCCAGTCTCCTCCCGGTCGGTAGTCTGAGGTTCCATAAAATCCACCATAGTTACATACGACCGGGATATTTGTGCCAGAAGTTATGTCAAGATCAATCCACATTATAATTTTCTTCCCGATCTCGGTTCTATCCGGTCTACCAAACCTTGCATAAAAATGATCCTCTACAAACCATCTGGAGCCAACTAATCCTTGTTCGCGTCCCGAGAAAGCAACAAACATTATAGTATATTTTGGAGGATTGTTCTTGAAGAAGCGCACTAGCTCGAGCAAGAAGGATATTCCAATAGCTTCTGTAGCACCAGGGGAAACTGACGGTACAACAGAGAAAGAATCGAAATGCGCACTTATTAGGAAAAGTTGTTCTTTAAATTTAACATCAGATCCATTCAAATAACCAATAATATTTTTTCCAGTTATTTTCTTCCAAGAGCACTGAGCTTTAATCTCAACATATACGTCCTCCTCCCCACTTAGGAGGGAGAGAAGTCTGTCACCATCTTCTTTGAAGATGTATAATCTTGGAAAGTTGAATGGAACATTCAAAAATTTTAGTTCAGCCTCCACCCTCGTAGTTTCATCTGGTTCTATAAATATTACAGCTTTAGCACCGTACTTTGCAGCATCAATCCACTTTCTCTGAGAGTTAAAATTCATTAAAACTATGCTTCCCACGATATCCTTCATGCTGAAATCTTCTAGTCGTCCATCATTAATATACACTAATTTTCCACGTATCCCTTCAGGTGGAGTTACAACAGGACACACCTGATTTGGAAATAGAGAATAAGCTTTGATCACCTTCTCTCCCTCCGGAGAAAGAACTTTAATTTCAGCTCCTTCATCAAAAGGTATCGTCACAGGATACTCATGATAATCAATAATTAAACCATACTTTTTAAAGTGATTTTCAATATAACTCATAGCCTCATAGTAGCCCGGATAACCAGTAAATCTGGAACCCATGCTCGTTAATGCAGCTATATGATTTTTTATAGCTTCGATGTCTATTTGATTAAACACATTAATATAAGAGGGAAAGTTCTCGCTTGCTAAAGATGGTAATGCTACCACGGATATATATTGTGAGATAATTAATATTACTAAAAAATAAAACTTAATTTTGATAAATGAGACAGTATTAAATATTCCCATTAAATATTCCCAAGTTTTGAATTAAGAACCAAGATTTATTTAAATTTTGCGGTTAGATATCTTGAATGGGCAACTTAAGGTTTTCTCTGATCATCTATCTCATATTTAGTATTAAGTGTCTTGTCGAACAGTTTCAACACCGGTTTAATAGGGGAATGGAACATTGGATACGTAGATATAACAGGCTCAACAAGCCCGCTGCACATAGGCTCATTCGCCTACGGAAACGGCTACAACTTCAAGGGAGTCGTAGATAACGTGGCGATTTATTCGAGGGCATTAAGCTGGACGGAGCTAGCCAGCCTAAGAGATAATAATCCACCCTCAAGCGGCTTAATAGCCCTATGGAGACTCGATGAGATGCAGGTAGAGAGCCATGCTGAGGTCATATCCACGATAATTGGCTCAAAAGATTTTACTGAAATTGCCCTTTTGTTTGGGGCATATTCTATCTGCATGGTCTCGAAATTTCCTTTATAAGCATAAATATGGTATGAATAGCCAAATGA
>JAWAXL010000047.1:0-11231 GCA_038820405.1 Bathyarchaeia archaeon | reverse complement strand
TATGGGAGTGAATCTAATTGGCGTGGTGGCCAGCGTATTAATAAATAAAGGCAGGGAAATCATTCAGTTTTAGGATGCCTCATTCATCAACGATCTTTGTTACTCTTTGAATTTCCGGATCTGTGAAAACATCCTTCTCGTCAATGCTCATGCTTGAGAATTCTGATACAATTGCGCCTTCGTCTCCGGCTTGAAACCAATGCTTAGTTCCTGGGGGAAGCGTGTATTGATCTCCCGGCTTCAAAACGATTTCATGCTTAACTGTAAAGTATTTTTCCATGCTATTCGGTATGCGCGCGTGCGGATTAGGCGTCTCCTCACCTGGAACATATAGGTAGACGGTTCCCCATCTACACCTGAAGGTTTCCTGCTTACCGGGTTTGCCATCAATATCCGGATGGAGATGTTCTGGACATGTCTGATGTGGAAATAAGACTAGTTCCTTTGCGCAGTACCGCTCATCGTTAATGTATACAAAGATTTGAAGACCAATATTGTAGAGGTCGCTTAATCCGAAATCCGCTACTTCAATAGCCTTTTTCTCATCTTCCCTCAGCACTATGCCAGCTCTCTCCAGAAACTCAGCAGCTCTCTTCTGAGCCCGCTCATACTCCTCTCTTGTTAGCATTTACCTCACCAAGAATTGTATAGATTAAGATCTAAGGATAAATTTTTATCTCAAAGTTTTCTCGTAGCCCTAGCGGGCCTTTGGATGTTTGCTACGAAAAGAAAAAAATAAGAGATTTAAGCGTTACAAAATGGCAGTTTATTCTCTTTCGATTTTAATCACGTATGCGTGCTCGCAGGGCTTCTCATTGGGCATCTTAACTTTTAGACCCTCTTTGCTCTGCGACCACTTTAGCTCCCCATCGACACCAAGCATTGATACAGAGTGAACCTCTCCCGGATACAATATCCGCAGCGATTTAATTGTTATTTCCTTCCCTTCTCCAGGCCAGCCTAGCAATATTGCGTATAGCACGTTGTTTTTAACTGTGAACCTTATGTCCTCAGCTGTATAGAAGACCTCCGCCCTCTCTGTGAACTCGCCTCTCAACGTCATCTTGGTCGGTCCTTCGCCATATACTACCCATGGTGAGGTGCCGTAGATGGCTTCACCGTTAAGTTTTAGCCATTCGCCCATCTCGCGAAGTCTCTGTTTCGCTGGTTCAGGGATTTCTCCATTTGCCTTTGGTCCGACGTTAAGTAGAAGATAACCATTTTTGCTGACGTTATCAACCAGATAATGGATGAGCCAATCTGTTGACTTATATTCTATCCCATAAACGTAGGACCAGCGTCCACCAATGGCTATATCTGTATCAGTTATCCACCTATGATAGGTTAGCTCACTCTCCCTCCCTAACTCGTAATCTATGACGCCGATACCTGGGGGAACGCTGTGGTCTTTATAGCATATTGTAACGTCCGTGTTCCATTCTGAGGCCTTATTAAAGTAGTAGGCAATAATCTCCCTTTTGTACTTCTCCTGAATGAATTGAAGCCCAAAGTCAAACCATATGAGGTCAGGCTTATACTTATCTATTACTTCCCGGATTTTTTCCTTCCATTTCTCAAGGAATTCCTCATTCGGCGGATCCTGATCCTCCCATTTAAGGTCTGAGGGCGCATCTTGGTTATGAATCGGACCGTAGAGTCCGGAGTATTTTGGGTCTGAGACGTCGAACTCCTTCCTCCAGTGGGGGTAATACCACCAGTTTTCAGCGTGATGGAACGCAACCATGAATTTCATCCCCCGCTTTCTTATGGACTTCTCGAGCTCTCCAACTATATCCCTTTGAGGCCCCATGCGGGCGGCGTTCCATTCGTTAACATCACTATCCCACATTGAGAAGCCGTCATGATGCTCCGCAACTGGACCGGCAAATCTTGCGCCAGCAGCCTTAAATAGTTCCGCCCATTCCTCAGGATCGAACTTCTCCGCCTTAAACATTGGGATGAAATCCTTATAGCCGAACTTTGAGGGGTGCCCATAATGCTGAACATGATACTCGTACTGCTGTGTTCCCTCCCTATACATGTTATGTGGATACCATGAGCCGTTGGGTCCGCAGGCAGGAACTGAGTATACTCCCCAATGCGTGTAGATGCCGAATTTTCCCTCATCAAGCCATCTTGGAACTGAATGAAGCCTAAGCGAATTCCAATAAGGCTCATAAATCTTCTTGCTCACACTTCTCTACCTCCAGAACTCATTATTCCCTTGCGACCATGTTTACGAATCCGTCTGAAAACTATTTAAATGTTTCTGAGTAAGGTTTTGTTATGGAGTTTAGGGAGAGGCTGGCATCAACATTCCTAGCACTCATATAAATAGCCTGCTACTAAGGGTTTTCAGATGAGTTCTATAAGTAGTTTCACTTTGAGGAAGCATAAAATGTTTTCTCATAATAAATTGGGATCATTATTTGCTATCATGTTTTATGCTTCTGATACCTCTTAAAAATCCCTTTTTCTTCTTCATTAAGCCACTTCTCCGGGAAGTCGGGCAGCAGCCCGAAGCTATCCATATCGAAGTTTCTGAACCCTACCTTGAGGGCCGGTGACTCAGGCTTCACTCTGTAGTCTCCCTTTCCTGGGTTAATGAATAGGGGGTCGGCAAATATTGAGTGTACATCGTAGCCCAGCTCACGCCACTCTTTAAGATTGTACGTTACCTTTCGGTTTCCCCATAATCTTGCGCTTACAAACCGCGAATATTCCCCTAGATCGTTAAAGAATATATTGTAGTCGATCTCCTTAAGCCATGGCCCCTCAGCTGGGGAATATATAAGGCTGTAGATCTCTCCTTTATCCTCACGTAGGTCAAGTATCGGCTTAACCTTTTCGAAGTAAATGCCAAGATCAGGCCTATCGAACTTTGAACTCATCACTATGATGTTCCGGAGGAATCTATCATGATTGTATGCGTTTCCCACATGGAAGCACGGCGAATTAGCTGGGTTTATAAATTATGTTATTTTTAATTGTTCGGCAGTCTCCCTCGTGGAGCTTTAAGCCGTAGCCTACGCATAGGTTATGGGTGCATCAGCAATGCCTGAATCCTCGGATCTAAGCGCTAAGGGTTCATCCAAATAGTATATGCATCCACGCAAAAAACCGTAATCGGCTGCCTTATGTTTCTCTTCAGCTCTCGAACAGTATCTCTGGCTTTTTAAGAGAAGCGAATGGTTTTTCCATCTACCAGGATTGTTGTCATCGCCGTTTGGAGCAACATACAAGTAAACTTTTTCCTTTATGAAAACCTCCGCCATCAGCTAAGAAAATGGTAGAGGTGATGATTAAATAAGCATTTCCATAAAATTTGAATCGTGAATTTTCTAACACAATTCATAGAATTACCTTAACTTTAAAGTCGCTTAATTTTTTACACATCAGCAGGCTCCAGAATACAAGTTTATTGGCGTTCAGGGGGATGAGAGAATCATATATAGGCATATGAATGTCAGAATCACACCGCTAGCAAATTCCATAGATCTAAGCCTTTTACTTCGGAAAATCTTAATCCTTCGGAAGTATTTCGTTGATGCGAAGGAGACTAGCAAAATGATTATTAGCGGAGCTACAAATATAGTGTTGTATAGGGCCAGGTATGCGCATCTTTGAATAGCATCTAGGGGAGAAAGAATAGTTATCCCAACTATGTAGGGTCCTCCTCCTATACATGGCAGTAATGTTAGGGATATAATGAAACCTGTGAGGAAGGAGGCTGCTGGGCCAAGGCTGGATTTATCTATCCGCGAATTAATGAACCCTTGGAGAGCTCTTGGAACTGGAGATTTAAACTTAGATTTCACTCCACGAATAATGTTGAGGGCTCCAATGAAGATCCCTAGGGCGGACGCTATTTTATCAATATTTGGAAGACATGCGAAAAATTGAATTAATCCTAACCCTAGAGCGTAATAGCCGGAGAATACTGCTAGAATAAAACATGTCCCTGTGATCATCGTTCTCTTTCTTCCAAAAGCATTTAGAGATATTAAGAGCAATGCGGTGAACACCGCGAAGGTGCATGGATTCAGCGAATCTGAAAGCGCGAGTGAAGTCAGCATTATAAGGGGTGGAAGATCGCCTCCATCATCTTTAATGAAGAGCCTCTCCAGTTTAGACTTAGTTTTTCATCATTTATGATAAATGTTCGATTTCATTTGATTATGAGGATGCCTCTCTCAGCATTGGCCTTAAGTTCATTTAGGAAATGATCCACCGTTTCTGGCTGAATGACTCCTACAGTTATGGCTGAGAGTTCCCCGTTATAAAAGAAGCTGGCGATTGAAGGGCTATATGATTTAGCATACCTGCTTAGTAGGCAGATTTTACATCCTTCCTGCGGCGAAACTTGCTCCTCAATGGAAATTATTAAAGTCTGCACTATTTCAAGAAACTTTCCATAATTATTTTGGTCGTTTAAGTTGTAAATGGTAACGCTCTGCTTAAATTTATTATTAAGGTGATCTATCAGCATCTTTGAGTCTAGGGAGTTAGGTTCGGCGTAAACGTAAATGTTTAAGGTTTCCTCGGCTAGAAGGGGAAGGAGCCCGTTTACAATCAAAAGGAGGAATATTGAGAGAAATCTTGATTCCAGTTTTATCATTTGGGGCTTCATATTCCTCCCAGATTTATTTCAGAAATAAAAGGGGGATTTTGCAGATTAGGTCCACATGAACTCGGCCGCTCCGGTGATCCATATCGCTATCCTCAGAACTGAGTCAAAGAATATTATGCCCATCCAGAAGCCTGAGACCGCTGGCACGCCGATGGTTTCGTATGCTCTGGCCCCGCCTATTCTTAAGATTAGCCACTTCAGTAATGTGAAGAATAGTATCATGAGAAACAGCATCGGCATGCAACCTGGGGCTAGAACAATGGCTATTGGGTTGAACCAGAACCATGCGAACCTTGAATGCAGGAAGAAGAGGGCGAAAACCCATATGGCTCCGGCGAGTATCCATAGATGGTAGTTTGGGAAGCCAGCCATTTGCTCGGTAGTTAATCCGGTTGTCCACCAAGTGATGTACGCTTCAGCATCTCCTTCAACTATTCCCATCATCTCAACGGTTCTACCGTGCAAGATTGTCCATCCATAATTGTAGTTTGCCCATATTGCTAATGGAAGAGAGAAGAAGACTCCTACAATTGTGCCAAGTATCACCGCGTATCCTATGCTCTTAGGATCTGTTCTGGTCACATCGCCAATCTTGAAGCCTGCTAGGGAGGAGATTTCATGTGCTCCCGGATGTGATAATGCGTCGAATCTAAAGTAGTCAAACATGAACCATGCACAGTTTAACGCGAGATTCGGCTGGGAAGTGTCGAATCCGGCTAGCTGATAGAAGTCAAGCTGCATCATGTGGTTCATGGTTCCTGCGAACCGCCCTGTTTCAGCCCAAACTCTGGCGTGAACCAGATAAATTATTAACCATGGGATGATCGCCACGATGATCCTTGGATCGGCGCCTGTTCCAACCATTAATCCCCACCAAGCCAGCAGGCAGAGAATGAAGCCGAGCCAAATGGTCCTCCAGGAGTGTGGTTCCCCGGGCTCTCTTGGCGCTCCGAGCAGAGCGCTCTTAACTGTATGCCAAATATGTTTCCTATAGCGGAATATTAGCCAAGCTGCGCAACCGTATATTGGACCAGCCATGTAATTGTCCCAGTTGAAGCCTAGGAACATTCCGAAGGGGATCCCGGGTCCCTCTCCGCCTAGGAACCACTGTCCCGGCGTTCCCAATCCCGTTCTGCAGATGACAAGTGGTAAAATATAGAATGCGACCACTGTTAGTAGAATAAGCGACTTCAAAATGTCCATGGGGACGAAGAACCATATGGGCGACATCGCTGCGCACCAGCCCGTCCATGAAACAGCAAACCACAGTGAACCCCACTCTCCACTCCACTCAGGGAATATTTGACCTAGGTATGGTTCCAGTATTATGCCCCATGCGCCGGGCTCTATCTCGTTTGGAAGCCTCACGCCCATTGTTTGGGAGAGCACCTCAGGAATCATCACTAAGCAACCTAGGATAAATGGAACCCAGAAGACCTTGTTTTTCGCTATGTTAAAGAAGGATAAGCTTCCTTTTTCCTCCTCATTCTTCACCGCAATGAGCGTATAGTATGTTGGAACCAGCTGCGGGAATGGAAGCCTCTCAGTTTCAATCCATGGTCTTCTGAACAGCAAAAAGAAGAAGTAGCACATCAGCATCATTAGCGTGGTAGAAGTGCCGAGAACAAATATGGTTGAAGCCCATAAGCCCCAGGGAACTGGAGCGCCGCCTAACCTGAAATCCTCCAGAACCTTAGGATCTTTAGGAAGCCACAGGTCTGGGAAGCCGCCTGGAATATTATGAATAGAGACTGCTGCAACCATCACGGAGATCTGTCTTATGAAGCCGCAGATCCATGCGCCTACAATGCCGCCTTCGCTTCCACCCCATACCCCTCCATAGTAGGTGTTTGCGATGATCCCGGTTAAACCTATGGTGAAGAAGACCGCTAACTCTTGCCTTGTCAGCTGATATTTGGGACCAAGCAGCTTGATGATTAGAGCCTCAACAAGGAATATGTACATAGGACTGAGACCTGGATGTAGGTTTATCGCCGATTTCATTGATAGATAGAAGATGTAAACCCATGAACACTGAACTATAAGGCTTAGAAGGATCACCCTTGGTGTGAAACCGACGGCCTTTAATTTTTCTGCAGTATCGCTCAAAGTATTACCCCCCATCCTTTACGAATTCGTCTGAAAATTATTTAAATGTTTCTGAGTAAGGTTTTGTTATGGAGTTTAGGGAGAGGCTGGCATCAACATTCCTAGCACTCATATAAATAGCCTGCTACTAAGGGTTTTCAGATGAGTTCTATAAAAGGTTTATGGCGTGGCAGTTTCGGCTTAAATTAGGATTTTGACCGTTCTATTCAACCAAGTTTACTTATAACTTTAAACCTCAGAATGGCTCACTTTTGTGCCGATCTTATACATGTCTAGGGCATTCCAAATGTGAAAGATATTTACGGTTTTATTAGAACCCATCTTATGGTTACTCTTCTGAATGCTTTTATCCATGCGAAGAACCTTTCAACAGCGCTTCTCATGCTTTTATATGCCTTCCTATCGAGCTTATAGGGCCTTCCATGCTTGGCTTACGCCTACCCCTCGGGTTGACATCTATATTCGCTTTTATCCCCCTACGCTTGAGGTATGCTGAGTCGCCTGTAACCTCTCTAGGCCTACCCCTACCATACTTAATCCTCAAGCCTTCTAGGAGCGGAATGAGGCGTTTAGAATCATGCTCATTGCCAGGCCCAACTTGAATGCTTAAAGGTAAGGCTTCACGTGATATAACAGCATGTATCTTAGTGCCCTTAATATGCTTATATCCATCGTATCCAACTAGCTCCCCCTTTCCCAGCCTTTATAGTAGTACTATCAATGGCAACCCTATCTAGGCTTAGCTTACCCATAGAATACCCTTAGATATCAAGGCATTAAATAATAACGCTTAAACCTATCCCAAGCAGTCTTATATGCCATACTTAGCTGGCATATCCATCCAACGGCAGCCGGTAACAAGAACATAAAGAATTCCATAATCACCATTCTATCATCAACCCTAGGCCTACCAGTCCCAGCCATAGGAGGAAGCAAAGACCTGATAAGCTCCCACACACCATCAGTAAGCTCCCTTAAACTCCAAACAAAACCTTACTCAGAAACATTTAAATAATTTTCAGACGAATTCATAATTAAATTTTTCATTTGCAAGATCTGTAGCAATATAGGCGAGTAGAATGTTAAGAGCCGACGATATTGAGGAAGAGATGGGGGAGATATATAGGGATGCCATTAGAGATATGTCAACTGCCATAGGAAAGTTTGATTCCGTGATAACCGCCTTCAACACGAATATAGATGCAGTGCATTTCCTTAGTTCGCAAGAGTTAAAAGAGGTGCTCTCCCAAAGTAATAGCGAGGATCTCAGGAAGAAAATTTGGAACCCAGAAAACAGAATAATTCAGAAGGAGGATTTTCTCTCTGGGCTTCTTCTATCCATGAAGACCGGGATCGGGATGGAATGGATAATTAGGAATAGGAAAGTATTCGATTGGATTCAGAAAAACTTTCCAGTGAACGAGTATCGAATGGGCGGCTTCGCAGGGATCGTGGCAAACACGCTGGCGCGTCTCGGGGTTAAAGAGGTTTACCCGCATGTAGCTAGCCTCCCAGAGTTACAGGCAAGGCTCTTCATTAACGACGGCAGAATTAAAATTCCAGTGGAGGATGATGGGGGTCTGCAGTTTAAGAACCCTTTAGAGGCTATTAGACATGGAGATGATCCACTTATCCATTGGATATTTGAATATGACGAAGGCGTAAAGGCTGAGGTGAACGGAGGGATCGTTGCGCCCCAGGCGAATAGGTTTATAGCTACATGGGATGAAAGGAACACGAGGCTTCATATAGATAAGGGATTCTTGAGGGGGACTAGGGAGATAATTGAAAATGTGAATTTAGCCCTGATCTCGGGCTATCATATGATGGTAAAAAGCGAAGATTTCTCTGAAAGATCTTGCCTTAAAAAGATAGGGTTTACAAGGAAGCTACTGGGTGAGTGGAAGGAAGCGGGAGATGTGAAAGTTCATTTAGAACTCGCGCACTTTACTGATTTAGATGTTCTCAAAGCCGTATTAGTGTATTTAAGCGATGTGGTTGATGGAATAGGCTTAAATGAAAGTGAACTTGCTCAATGTGTTAGTTGTTTAGGCGAGAGAGAGCTTTCCAGGGCGATCGTCGAAGAATCAAAAATTGAGACTTTTCTAGAAGGATTATTTTATTTAGTTAGAAGACTTGATATAGGAAAGATTGTTGTTCACACGAGGGACTTCTGCATCGCCATGTCAAGAAAACCCGTGGAGAAAAATCTGCTGAGCGCGGTAGCTGCCGGCAACTGCGTTGCCATAGCTAAAGCCGCAACTGGAAGGCTAAGTAACCTTGAGGAGATTAGAAAAATATTAAGAGAGAGAAAAATCCATTGGAGCAGTAAGGGTTTAAGTGGGTTCCACATGTTCACGGATAAATTGAAAAAAATGGGTTATCAACTTCTTGACGATTTTTCATTCGATGTGGACAATTATGTAATATGGTTTATGCCCATGCGGGTGATTGAAAGACCCGCAAGCACAGTTGGATTGGGCGATTGCTTTGCAGCCGGTTACTCTTTATTAGCTTACTAGTGGAGAGCAACAATGTTTAGTATCTTAAGTTTTTCAGCTTATCCGAGTTGCAGACAAATTAATGTTATATTCGCTTGGGGCTATGGTTAGAGACTTCATCTTCTCGGATTGTTTATGGCGGGGTACAACTGCACCATTGCTGCCACATCTCTACTTGCTTCTACTAAGAGCCAATCCGAATTTCATACATCTTGGGAGGCTAATAATTAGGGGCTTATTTAGGTTAATTTGCTTTTCCCGAAGAAGATTTATTAGGTACTGTTTTCGTTCACACTTATGGTTGAAGTTATTAAGGCTGAAGCTTCGGAGGCTTTGGCTAAGAGGTTTAGGAGGAGGGCTATAGAACTTTATGGTTATAATAAGGGGTCTCTGACAGGCTTATTGAATCTAAGATGGTGAGGGGTGCATGGAAGGGGGTAAAGTGAGAGCATGGTATGATAAATCAGTAGACGTATTCGACATGCTTTTCAAGGAAGGCCAAGCCACGAAGTAGTAAAGGTCGACCCGGATGTGCGTCTTAAACTGGACGAGAACGGAGAAGTAATGGGGATAGGAATCTGGAACGAGGTTAACTATGTTAAGAGGAGGATGTTCTTCGAGAACAGGGGAGTCGACCTAAGGTCTACGTATAGGGAGTTCTACGAGAAGTATAAGGTGTTGATAGGTTCGGCAACAGCTCAGTAGGTTTTGAACAAGAACGATGAGGCTTGGAGAGGCTTTTTCTTGACGCTGAAAGTGAAGAGAGAAGGAAAGCTACCACCGTTCATAAGGAAGATGAACCCGCTGGGATACAGAAAGAAGAGCGGGTATAGGGAGCTATGGTGTGCCCTCAGGAACGACTAGTATAGATTTGATGGAGACTACATCGTGATCAAGGGTCTGGGGGCGATCGGAAGCATTAAGGTGAGGTATACTGGTAGAGTAAGCGTTAGAGGAAAGCAGGGCAGGGCTGAGATACACTACGAGAGCGATGAGGGGAAGTGGTATATACACGTAGCGTTTGAGGTATCTGAGAAGATAGTTAAAGAGAGATGGGTTAATGTTCTAGCAAAGCCTCTGGGAGATAAGGTCGCCGGGATAGACATAGGCGTCAACAATCTGTTGGCGGTATACGTGGAGGACGGCTTGGCTCTAATTGTTTCAGGTAGAAACAATTAGAGGTAGGAGAAGAGTACGGTATCAGAGTAGAGCTCGTCAGCGAGGAGAACACATCTACCACCTGCCCACTATGCAGAGTGAAGAACCAAGACCACAGGAGAGTATACAGAGGATCCATCTTTCATGCAGCCTGTATTCCCTGTAGTTGTCTGGCGGCAGCTCCGGGTCTATTATTGGGGCGCCTGGGAACAGCTCGCCGCGCCTCTCCTCTTCTCTTAGCAGCTTGTGAACGTCGTCCTCAATGAAGCCTCTGTACCTGTACATGTATAGGAGGTCGCGGATGTCCCTGTTTTCCCCAGTCTCAACCCAATCGATCAGTCTCATTATGTAGAGCCTCCTCACTCAAGGCTCGTCTGGGATGCCGACCTTCGCGAGCCGGCTGAGGATCTCGCCGATTAAAGTGTTCAGGTGGAAGAGGGCTAAACCAGTAAAACCTCTCATGAGCATCCTATACTTCCTAGCTCTAATCCTCCAAGCGGCCCTCATCATCTCAACAAGTGCTATTGCCTTAAGCATTAGCCTGCTGAACTCAATGAGCTTATCATCGAGTTCAAGGATCCTCCAGTAATCCTCAACGATCCTATTTAGGCTTCTGGTGAAGAGAGCCCCGCTTGCGCTCGTCAAACAGGAAACCAGTATCTTCCGCCAAGGGGGTCCGTGAACATGATATACTGGTAGTGCATGATCCTTTTATACGGCTTGAAGTCCCCTGAAATAGCCTTCTTATACACCCTAACCTTAGCCTCTTCAGACATGGCCATAGCCTCTATGCTGAAAACCGCCCTTAACCCCAAAATTTTGCATGCTTCACC
>JAWAXL010000046.1:0-11441 GCA_038820405.1 Bathyarchaeia archaeon | reverse complement strand
ATTATTAAAGGTCTACGTATTCGCCCCTCATCGCAATTGACATAAACTTCGCGTCTAGAAACACCATATTTCTCATCAAAATACGCAACATTGATCTCTGGTGATATCTCGCCCCTCCGCCTAGCTCTTCTCAAACCTTCAACTAGGGATTCTGGATCACTACAATATCCTATTGGGGCGCCATTAACGAAGACTTTAGCGCCATTTCTCTTTAAAGTCTCATCAGCTTCAAGTAGAGGAATTACTCCCCGCCTATATAGTTCCCGTCTCACTTTCTCTGGATCAACTCCAATAGAAAGCGATGCGGAGAGAGCAAAGTTCTTAACAAGTCCACAGTTTGCTCCCTCAGGAGTTTCATTTGGACAGAATCTACCCCAATGAGTTGCGTGCAAATCCCTTGCCTCAAAATTGGGCTGACCCCTACTTAATGGCGACTGAACTCTCCTAAGATGGCTATAAGTTGATACTATGTTAGTTCTGTCGAGTAGCTGTGTTATACCAACTTTACCACGACCCCAATTTCCAGTTGCAAGTGCATGCTGTAGCTTCTCAGTTATTATGCCGGGCCTAACGGCTACCGATATGCTCATTGCACGCTTTTTTGAGCCTATCCTCTCAAGCTGGTATTTTATATCACGGCAGAGGTTTCTAAATGCCACTCGGAATAAATCAGCAAGGAGGGGGCCGGAAAGCTTCAGCCTTTTATTCTTCATATGGTCTTTATCATCAGGTTTACGCTTACTCAACCTTAACTCAATAACCCTAGCAGCCATCTCGCCAAGCAGATATGCCTTCTCGATTCTCTTATTAGGGGATCTTCCAACATGAGGCATAAATATTCTGTCCAGAATAGTCTCAGCTCTCTGTAGCCGGTAGCTTTTAACTTGGCCGTGTGCGACCCTATTCCCAATGTAAAGCAAAGCATCTTCTACAGTGACCACTTCTGCAGCCTCCTCAAAGGATGGTTCCAGCTCATTTTGAACTTCTCTATCTAATGAGACTGCTTCAGCGATTTCTTTATCTGACTTAAGTCCAAGGGCCCTCATTAATACAATGAACGGTATTTCCGAGGGGACCCCAGGCATGGAGACGCTTAAAGCACCATTTGACTTCATACGCATCTCTATTCTGGCCCTAAAACCTACTGTTGTCGAGAATATCTTAGCCTTATAGACTAATGTGGATCCCTTAGTCTCGAAGTCTGTAAGAATGCGATTGGGAGCAAGATCCTCAAGCGCAACAATAACTCTTTCAGAACCATTAATTATAAAATAACCCCCAGGATCAAGAGGATCCTCGCCATGCCTAATGAGATCTTCATCTGATAAGCCGTAGAGGTGGCAGTATTTGGATTTAAGCATTGTCGGCATATCGCATATGTATATTATTTCTTTATCAACCTCTCTACCATCAACAATGGTGAACATCTCAACTGAAATGGGCATAGCATACGTTAAGTTTCTTAATCTGGCCTCCATCGGGTAAATCTCATGGCGTGTACCATCAACCTCAGTGATATATGGGCCGCAAATAACACCATTCTCGGTCTCACGTGCAATAAAGACTTTACCAAATCTTACCTTATATGGCTTATCGGTAACCTCTATATCTATTTCACCGATCTCATCGATTACCTCCTGAATGTCGTGCTCTATAAACTCATTATAAGAGTCGAGATGCTGTCTAACTAACCCTTTCTCCTCGATAAACGACTTAAATATGAGGAAAGCTTCCTCCGGGCTAATCAACTCTCAAATCCCCCATTAATATCATAAACTTAGCTTAAGTTATATATTATCCACATTAGTAACCTTAGGCAAAGGTATAAACACAAAAACGAGACTAATAAATTTTGCTTTTCAATTAACTCACAAAGGTTATCAATTTGCGTATTGCATGATAACTTTTATGGTTACACCCCAGCTCCGCAGGCCGACGTCATAATCCTGGCTAGACCACGGGTCCAAGAGCTATGGCGGACCCGGCGGGATTTGAACCCGCGACCTCCGGCTCTCTGCGCTGGGGGTATTTCATAAATATTTTTGCTCAACAGAATTAATTAAATGTTTTCTAGAGTATAAGGTGATGCCATAAAAATGAGGAAACTTGTTTCTTATTTTTACTTTGGGTTTTCCCATATGTTTTCGGGACTTACCTCCTCTCCTAATTTCGTAGTTACTTCCCATCACAATTTATATGGAAATCTTATTTTCAGCGGGGTTCATTATTAGAGAATTCGGTGCAGTAGCAAATCTTATAACAATAAAATTACATGAACCGTTAATGAGAATGGGTATGCGTATAATAGAATATGGTAAAAGTGTGATCGTAGCCTGCGACGTTAGGAGCTTAGAGGAGTTAAGGAGACTCGTTGAGCAGACCTGTGATATATATGGTGTTGGTGGCTATAAGATTGGTTCAATCTTGGCTATAAGATATGGTCTCGCCACAATTGTTGAGACGATCCGCGGCTTCACGGATCTGCCTATAATATATGATCATCAAAAGGGGATGACCGATATACCTGACCTAGCTGAGGATTTTGTGTCAATGCTTAAGGAATTGCATGTTAATGCCTTAATAGGTTTTCCTTTTTCAGGCCCCCTTACTGAGGAGAGATGGATAAGAGTTTGTGAAAAAATTGGTCTGGGAATTATTATAGGAGGTGAAATGACACACCCAAAATTTAAGAGGAGTGAGGGCGGGTATATTTCAGATAAAGCCCTAGACAAAATATACCTCCTCGCAGCAAAGCTCGGCGTAAACAATTTTGTTGTTCCAGGCACTAAAAAAGATAGAATATTATATTATAGGAAGCTGCTAGAAAACGTGAATGACCTAACTTTATATATACCTGGACTCATTGCTCAAGGCGGTGTACTCTCTGAGGTGGCTAGAGTGGCAGGCCCTAGGTGGCATGCTGTAATTGGAAGGACCATTTACGCTTCTCTCAATATACGCGCCACAACGATGGAGATAGTTAATGCAATTATTTCCGAGGGAGGAATATGTTAGATAAGGAATTAGCTAAGAGTCTATTCGATATAGGGGCAATAAAGTTTGGAGATTTTACTTTAAAATCGGGTAAAAGAAGCCCATATTATATAGATTTAAGAGTATTGCCCTCACACCCTAGCGTTCTAATTAAGGTAGGGAGAGCCATGGTGGATATGATAAGAAATGTTCCCAATCCACCCTCATGTATATGCGGCATACCTACAGCAGGCCTAGTTTTGGCAACGCTCATCGGGGTTGAAATGATGATCCCGGTAATCTATGTCAGAAAGGAGCCCGCAATCTATAAAGACCTGGCAGATCTCCTTGAAGGCTATATCTCACATGGGAAATATGCAGAATCTGATATTTCAGGGGTGAAAAGGGCTATTGAGACTATTATTGAATTGAGTGGACTAAAAACTCATGGTATGGCACGATATGTTGATGGGGAGATGAGGAACGGTGATAGGATCGGTCTTGTTGATGATCTAATCACAACAGCTCAGAGTAAACTTGAGGCACGCAATCTAATAAACCTGGAGGCGAGGGCCAGAAACATTAAGGTTGATGTGATAGGTGTCTTCGCCTTCTTGGATAGGGAAGAAGGGGGAAAAGAGAAGCTTCTTGAAGAAGGTATCAAGTTATATTCGATAACTACGATAAGCGAGCTCGTTGAATGTCTATATAACATAGGGGTCATAAATGCTGAAAAATATAAAATCATTAGAGAGTATATAGTCTCAGAGAGGGCCAAGATTGGACTGAAAGAGTAAGCTAAGTTAAAAGTGCCTTAAGAATTCTCTGGCTAAAGAGGTTAAAATTTTCGATCAAAAACATAGACAAGGGTCATAATGACTTGTGAACTCGCTGCTTAAACTTTAGTTTTTACTGAATCCAATATAGCTAAGTTAACGTTGTTTTAGTATGAAGAAATGCAAGAGAATGAGAGCTAATGGTTATATTTCCAGTATCGTTTAGATAGGTGATGGAGGAGATTGATTGGGAGAGTTAAGTGGTAAAGTAGCGGTTATTACGGGTTCTGGGCGTGGTATAGGTCGAACCATAGCTCTAGCCCTTGCAAGTGAGGGTGGGATATCGTGGTGAACGTGAGTAAAAATATTGAAGAAATGAATAAAGTAGTAGAGGAAATTAGCGCTTTAGGAAGAAGAACTATAGGCGTTGTTGCCGATGTTAGTAAATATTCCGAGGCTAAAAGACTTATTAGGGAAACCATAAGAAACTTTGGAAAAGTGGACATACTTGTAAATAATGCTGGAATTGCACGGTCAGCTATGTGTTATAAGATAACAGAAGAAGAGTGGAACACCGTGATAAATTTGAACCTTACTGGCACAATGAATTGCATTCGAGCAGTCGCGCCCCACATGATGGAAAGAAGATATGGTAGAATAATAAATATATCTTCGATTTCTGGAGAAATGGGGCTTATGGGAAACATAAATTACGCTGCATCAAAAGCCGGGATACTTGCAATAACCAAAACAGCTGCAAAAGAGCTTGCTAAATACGGCATATTGGTAAATGCTGTTTGCCCAGGCTTCATTGAAACAACCATAACGGAGTGGCTAAAGGAGCCGAGATTCACAGAGATATGGCTTCCTAGAATACCACTTGAAAGACTTGGTAGACCAGAGGAGGTCGCCGCAGTAGTGGTTTTTCTAGCTTCTGATAAGTGCAATTACATGACTGGGTCAGTAATATATGTTGATGGTGGTCTCGCATTATTATAGTTTAACATTGAGATGGAGCGAGCGTAAGTATGAAAACAAAAGAAGAATATATTGAAAGTCTGAAGAGACAGAAGCCGGTTATCTACATGGATGGAGAGAAGATCAAAGATCGTGCGGGCCATCCGCTGATTAAGCCACAGATAGATGCTCTTGCCTTGACCTACGAATTAGCTCGTAATCCAAAATATGAGGAGTTAACGACCGCGAAGTCCCATTTAACTGAGGAGAAGATTAACAGGTTTACTCATATACATCAAAGTATAAATGACTTGATTAAAAAGGTTAAAATGACGAGGATGTACGCCCAACGCTGTGCTTGCATCCAACGATGTATGGGCATTGATGCGCTTAATACATTATCAATAATAACCTATGAAATAGATAAAAAATATAAAACAAGCTACTACGAAAATTTTGTAAATTATCTCAAATATTTTCAGAAAGAGGACATTTGCGCTACATGCGCTATGACTGATGTTAAGGGTGATAGATTCTTAAGGCCAGCGGACCAACCGGATCCAGATATGTACCTTCGAGTAGTTGAAAAACGTCCTGATGGAGTAGTTGTCAGAGGAGCTAAAGCCCATACTACAGCAGCACTCGCATCTAATGAAATAATTGTCATGCCGACACGCGCATTGAGGGAGAAAGATAGAGATTATGCTGTGGCATTCGCCGTCCCAGTTGATATTGAAGGGTTAAAGTTTGTGGCTCGTTCCACAGTTCCACGCGAGAGGGGGAATATGGATGCACCCTTCAGGAGTAGGTGGGGTGTTACTGAGACGGTCACCATTTTTGATGATGTTTTCGTTCCAATGGAGAGGATCTTCATGTGCGGTGAATGGGAGTTTGCGGGATGGGCAGCCGAGCTCTTCGCTATATATCATAGGCACAGCTATTGTGGATGTAAACCAGGGATTAGTGATATACTTATGGGAATCAGCGCGCTCCTTGCCGAATATAATAATACGGAGGGGGCACCTCATATACAGTCCAAGCTCACCGATATCGCGTGTACGGCTGAGCAGATATATGCTTGCGGGATTGCTGGCTCAGTACAGGGACGACCGATGGGGCCCGGAACATATGTTCCTGACATAACTCTTGTTAATATAGGAAAATATATTGCTGGTACACATATTTATGAGGAGATCTACCGTGTACATGATATAGCTGGTGGACTCGTAATTACATGTCCCTCAGAGAAAGACTACTTCAATCCGGAGATTAAAACCTACTTAGAAAAATATCTGAAGGGTAAGGCTGACGTCCCAACAGAGCATAGGGTGAGGGCCTTTAAATTAACTGAAGACTTCACGGCGCATGGTTTCGCTGGGTGGATCATGGTCGCTAGCTGCCATGGTGGTGGATCGCCGGAAGCGCAGAGGATCACCATATATCGAGAATACGACTTTAATAAAAGGAAAGAGATTGCTAAGTGCTTAGCGGGCATCAAAAGGTTTGAAGAATTCCCAGAATTTGGGGGCTAAGATTGGGAAGAGCCCTTCGACAATATTAAATAACTTTGCCAGAAAGATTGTAATGTATGTTTCCAATAGATCATTTAGATAGGAAGCCTTTAGGTTCCACCAAAGAGCTCATTTCGGCTATTGGTATCGGAACCTATGGTATAGGGAACGAGCATAAGGCTATCGAGACATTAAAGTATGCTGTTGAAGTCGGTCTTGATCTGGTTGACACTGCTGAAATGTATGCTTCAGGGGGAGCCGAAAAATTAATCGGTGAGGTTCTCAGGGAAGTTGGAAGAAGCAGACTATTTGTCGTAACTAAGTTATATCCTTATAGGTTCAGAAGCCCTGAAGAGAGCATTAGAGCTCTGAAGACTAGTCTCAAAAGGCTTGGTACAAGCTACGTAGATTTAGTGCTTATCCATTGGCCAGATACATTTACACCAATTGAGCAACAAATTAGGTCTCTTGAAACCCTAGCGGATAATGGGTTAAGTAGGTATATAGGAGTGAGCAACTTTACAGCTGAACAACTTAAAAAGGCTCTCATTTCCACCGCTAAACATGACATAGTTGTTAATCAGGTCAAATATAGCGTTATCGATAGGTGTGTTGAGAAAGATCTCCTTCCCTTCTGTATAAAGAGCAAAGTAACTATAATGGCCTATACTCCTTTAGAGAGGGGGAGGGTGATTAATATAAGGCGGTTAAATGAGACAGCGCTTAAGTATGGTAAAACTCCGATCCAGGTGGCATTAAACTTTATAATATCTAGACCTAACGTGGTAGCGATGCCCAAAACTGAAAGGAAAGAAAGGATCGAAGAATTTAAGGGCGCGCTTGGCTGGAGGTTATCAGACAAAGATATTAATCTCTTAGAAGAATTAAATTCACTAGATTTCTGAATTCTCATAATATAAATAAATTTTCCAATATTCAGAAAGTTAAAAAGGATTGATTCAGATAATTATTTTTGGCTAAAATTTGTTGGGGGGCCCGTGGTGGGTAGAAGGACAACGATTACCCTAATAAAATGTGATGTAGGCTCCTTAGTTGGGCACCATATAGTCCCTAAGCCAATACTCGATATAGCCGAGAAGAATTTAAGGAATGCAAAAAAGAATGACTTAGTAAATAGCTATTATGTCTTTAATGTTGGAGATGATATAGAACTACTTATTATACACGATTTAGGAGAATCGAGTGAGGAGACGCATCGTTTAGCTTGGGAGATTTTTCAGGAGGCTGCTGACAAAGCTAAAAAGCTTAAGCTTTATGCTGCTGGACAAGATTTACTTAAGGATTCCTTTACTGGCACGGTTAGCGGGCTTGGTCCTGGCGTTGCGGAGATGGAAATTGAAGAAAGGGAGTCTGATCCAATAGTTATTTTAGCTGCAGACAAGGCTACCACTGGAGTTTTTAATCTACCACTCTTTAGGACATTCGCTGATCCAATGAATACCGCCGGTCTAGTGATAGATCCATCAATGATTGGTGGCTTTAAATTCGAGGTCACAGATGTTTTTGAAGATAAAAGGATTGTGCTGAAATGTCCAGAAGAAATGTATGAACTGCTCGCATTAATAGGTAGCGTCAAACGCTATGTTATTTCAAGGATTTGGCGCGCCGAAGACAATTTAATATGTGCTTCAACCAGTATAACTAGTCTAACCCAGATCGCTGGGAAATATGTTGGCAAAGATGATCCCGTTGCAATAATACGTGCACAGCATGGCCTACCAGCAATAGGTGAGATTCTAATGCCCTTCATGCATAGCTACCTTACCGCTGGGTGGATGCGTGGAAGTCACTGGGGACCAGTGATGCCCGTCCGGTTAAAGGATGCAAAGTGTACAATCTTTGATGGGCCGCCAAGGATAGTAGCCTTAGGCTTTCAAATATCTGATGGAAGGATAGCGTGTGATGATAAGGACAACCCTATGATAGTGGATCTCTTCGATGACCCAGCTTTCGATATAGCAAGGAAAGAGTGCCTAGAGTATGCTGCAATGTTGAGGAGGATGGGAGAATTTGAACCAGCCCGCTTAAGTGCCGAGCATATGGAATACACCGCAATAATGCAGATAATAAATAGGCTTAAAGACAGGTTTAAATAATAGATCAGAAGCAATAATAATGAGCTCCTTTTAAACTTATCACCAACTTTAGTTAAGGAGGTTCTCTACATAATCTTCATTTAAATGGCTATTTTTAACTCTGCCCAATAATATTTCCGAAGAAATGCTCGAAGTTAGAGTCACCTACTAATGAAGCGCAGGCTGCGTGAAAGACACCAAAATGATAAGAACTATTGTGATGCTTACCAGCAGCACGTCTCGCTCTTCTAATCCCCTCTACTTGCCTAAAGGATTCGCTGTAAATCTCTAACATTTTACTCACGTAAAAGTCTCTTTATTAATAAGGTTTTTGGAAGCTGTCCATTTAGGATGCGTATTGCCTTCTCTACGGCAGTCATCTCAAGTCTTTTTATGGCTTCTTGAGTATAATAGGCTATGTGCGGGGCTAATACCACGTTCTCGAGCTTGAATAGAGGATTATCCTTATCCGAGGGTTCTTTCTCATATACGTCTAAAGCTGCTCCAGCTATCCACCCTTCTTTTAACGCTTTATATAGAGCTTTTTCCTTTATAATTGGCCCCCGCGCGGTATTAATGATATATGCTGTTCTTTTCATAGTCCTAAGTTCTTCCTCGCCGATTAGTCCACGAGTTTCCTCAGTTAAGGGACAATGAATGAAAACGAAGCCCGCATTTTTAGAAGAGTTTTAAGGTCAACTAATTCTATGCCGAATTTCTCGGCAGCTTCCTTTGAAATATAAGGGTCATAGACAATAACCTTCATACTGAAGCCTTTTACCCTACTAGCTACAGCCAATCCAATTTTTCCTAAACCAATAAGACCTAGAACTTTTCCCTCTAAGTCTACCCCCATAAGTTTTGGGGATGCCCAGGCTCCTCAGTTACCAGTTCTAACAGCATTATCTGCTAATAATATCTTTCTATTTAAGGCTAAGAGGATGGCTAAAGTATGATTCGCAACTGCTCCAATGCAGTAATCTGGTACGTTGCGACGGGAATCCTTCTTTTAGAAGCTGCTTTAAGATCCATATTATCGACACCCATTCCATATCTGACTATTCCTTTAAGCTTCACCGTCGAGTCTATTATTTTCTGTAATTTTTGCGTAGGCTACCATTCTACATCTTTTGCTTCCCTCGCTAAGCTATCTTCATCAGTACTTTTCGCAATATACACATCTGCATATTTGCTTAGGACTTTCTTTTTTTTCCTCTATAAGCGGTAAAACTTCTGGTTATTAGGATCTTAGGTCTTGAGATCTCGCTCAGAAAAGATACCTCCATTAGTTTTTAATAAATTTTAGATTCGTCTCCTGAATAAGATTTATATAAATTTAGGACTTTAATGCTTTTAGGTTTTAAGAAATTTAGCTTCTTAAGTTAGGTAAAGATTACTAGGCATATGAATGGCACTACTGTGGCTAGGGCTGGATATTATTTCCTCCAAAACGTGTTTAAATTTAAAACATATATAGTTAAAGTCTATTTAACTTTTCCTACGTCTCTTAGTAAGAAGAGGATTGCCAAATAGATATATAGGTGATTATAGACGATATACTGTAGTTTAAAATTTTCTAACTGAAATTTCCCCAGATATAAAAATAATACCTAAGACAGATTAAGTTGCTGAATATCAACACTAGAACTAGGAATTTATTAAACGAGCTGTGCTTGCAATTTTCTGGTGCATAAATGTAGGATTAAACCTGGTGTTATACGTTTTAACATTTCATTTCCTCTATCCCTTATTAAAGAATTCTACAATTTTTGGAGGAAGGATTCATGCCTAGGAATTAATCGTGGTTAATGGGAAAGTTGATAAAATAGAGAAACTAACAGGAGAGATAATGACTAAGAAAGGCGTTAAACAGGCCAAAATCACAATATTATCTCCATGAATGATCCACTAATGACTGTTTAAATACGTGCACTCGTAAAATATTTTTCAATATATTTGTAATTTGGGCATAAGTCTTGAATATAGAGGTGTCTAGTGTTGTTGAGGAATATCTTAAGACAATTTATAGAGTCTAAAAGCATATGGCGCCGGGGGTGGGATTTGAACCCACGCGGCCCATTAAAGGCCACAGGCTTTCTGTCGATATCTCCAGGCTTAAGCCTCATTAACTTATGGGTCTGCTCCCTACCTGATTCCCCGCCCTTATTCTATGGCTCTAGGAGACCCCGGCTCCCTATTTTTGTAAAAATCTATCCGCTATTTAAGTTGTTTGATGCTATTTCCACATCTTTGGGTATATTCCTCTAGGCATTAATACTCTTTCTGTTTTAACCATTATTCCATGAGTTGCTTTGAAGATTTCTTCTGTACTTGCTACTGCCGTTCCCAGGGCTACTGCTTCGCCCTTCAGTGTTAGAATGGCAACAGTATCCATTGGCTTTATGCCTGATTCAATATACACTATTCCAGGGGCAGTTAAATGCGCGCCATGACAGATAGCATCGACTGCTGAGTCCTTGATAAAGATTTTTGGGAGGGATTCAAGGGTTTTCTCCATTGGTATGATGAACCTCCTAAGGAACCTTATGTCTCTTGTCTCCTGCCACCTGTTGTATAGGTATAGGACATCATGTAGCGTAACGAGACTTGAATCCTCTATAAACGGCCCAGCCCTAATTCTACGTAGTTCTTGCATGTGTGCACCGCAGCCAAGAGCTTTACCAATATCATGAATAAGCTTCCTAATATAGGTTCCAGCCTCGCATCCAACCTTAAATAAGACATTTCTTCCTTCTATCTCCAATATCTTAAAATAATAAATTGTTCTAACTCGTAAAGCCCTCTTAACGGAAGCTCTGAATGGGGGCCTTTGATAAATTCTTCCTTGGAACTCACCAGATACTTCTATAATTCTCTTTTCAGGAACATCTTCATGTAGCTTCATCACACCAACATACTCTTTGCCAGCTTTTAGAAGGGACTGAATAACTTTAGTTGCCTCTTCAAGAGCCACTGGTAGGACGCCGGTCACTTTGGGATCTCCACATCCGTATAATTATTGCGGATTCTAGGGTCCCTCCATGACCGGCATGCTCAATATTCAGTATACGTTTGACCCAAGCCGTAACCTAAGCCACGGTGCGGATGCCCTGCGCTTCACCATGGTC
>JAWAXL010000045.1:0-11638 GCA_038820405.1 Bathyarchaeia archaeon | reverse complement strand
AAAGGAAAACAGTCAAAAGCGCAGGTGTATCCAAAAATAAACATTCCTCATCAACTAATAAAGCGAAACACTTTAAATCTATCCCTAAAGATCTTACTAAAGGATGCACAGCGGGGCTGTCGGCTAGCTTGGCCTAGGCTCCGAGACTTGGGCTCTCGGGACCCCGGTTCAAATCCGGGCAGCCCCACCATATTTTCGGGTTCAAATCATCTCCTCCATTTTTAAGTGCGGAGGCTTCTTCGAGTCATGGCGTGAAGACTGAAATCTACGACTTTGAGCAGAGGATAGTCAGCTAAAAGCGCATCATTTGGCGGGCATTAGCCTGAACACCGCTAAGTTAATTTACTATGTATAAGTCGCGGTGGCTGCCTATCACTAAGGCGGATGGTTATTCCCGCCCAAGACTGTCTTGGTTTTACATTCCTCGAAAAATATCCTCTTTAATAGCGAGGAAACAAATCAACTCTATAAACCTCGCCTCCAGAAGTTGGTTAGTTTAAAAATTAGTATGAGATACCCTTAACTTCAGATAGTGGTTATGGGTTTTTGGGTTTATGTGTAAGTGGTGTACGAAGCATGACACAGGCGGCAAATGGTACTTAAACGCAAGGAACTATTCAAACGAGCTTGCTGAATCTATGAACCTGCAGGCTTACCTTAAAGAGCAATGTAAAAACTTTTAACAAGTTTACATTTGGAAGATAATGGGAATATCCTCTATAGGGATGGCTACAAGCTTAAAATGCCTATAATAGGGCGGATACTGCGCTGGAGCGTTGAAAGTATGATTCATTCAGAAAGCCCAAAACGCAACCCTGTGAGGGCGGATGGACACTCTGGACGAGTGATCCCGATCGAGAAAGCTAAGTTAATAATGATGAACTTGGTTGCTGAGCCTATAGTTAAAAACTATTGCATGTGTAGAATGATGCAGAAGGGCATAAAAGACGCTTGTTGCATAAACTTTGGTCTGCTCTCAGGTGTGATAGAAAAGCTGCCCAGATTCATCCCTGAAAACAAAGCTGCGCATAACCGTGAAGAAGCTGTTAAAGCGCTTGAGGAGCAAAACCTTAAAGGAACGCGTAGCCACAGTGTGGTTTCAGCAAGTACCTTATATAAATGCAATATGCTCCTGCGAGGTTCCTCAATGCGGCGGGCTTCGATTAAGAATGAACTTCGAATTATACACTGTCCATAAGGCTGAGTACGTGGCTGAAGTTAACCCAGACCTATGTCAAGGCTGTAAATTATGCGTGTCCAGATGCCAATTTAACGCAATACGCTATAGCCCAACCCTTGAAAGAGACATAATCGACTTGACAAAGTGCTTCGGCTGTGGCCTCTGGGGGATATTTGTCCCCCACAATGTCATAACGCTTGTCCAGAGAGAAACAATTCCATGATTAAGGGGCAAATACTGAGGGGGAGTGAATCATGGGTAAGACGAAGATAAAAATTGATTATTCAAAGTGTGGAAACGCTACAGGTGGAATAGACCCACGAACATGCAGCAAATGCCTATACATATGTGACCCGGCAGTATTCGTCCGGCACCCTGCATAAAAGATGAAGAAAAAGAACCCATATGACCCCCAATTGTGCACTAGATGCCTGAAATGCGTTAAAGTATGCCTACAAAACGCAATATCAATTACATGGTGAAAAGTCTCTTTATAGGGTTCAGTTCCCCCGTCAAGAAATAGATGCTTCAGCTGAATATTTCCATAAAAGCCCAAATTATGCATTAGCTCCATAAGTCTATAAGTAGGAAACAAGATTTATTAGAGAGGTAAATTGCCAAAATGGAGGAATAGTTTGTGAAAGTGATTTCTCGAAGCAAAGTTGTATACAGTTTCAGTTCCAAAAACAGCCCTGTGGATTATGTTAAGCCTGGAGAACTCGTTATTATTGAGACGGAAGATGCTTTAGGTGGTCAAATTAGAAGTGAAAGTGATCTATTGGAGAGAATAGACTGGTCCAAGGTGAATGGAGCAACAGGACCACTATTTATCGAGGGCGCTGAAGCTGGAGATACCCTTGTTGTGGATATATTAGATGTGAAAACAGCAGATCAGGGAGTCATAGTGGTTGTTCCCAAAAACGGGGTGCTTAGCTCAAAAAACTTCAACCCAAGCGTAAAAATGGTAAAGATAAAAGATGGATTCGCAATATTTGACCAGAAAGTTCGTGTTAAAACTAGACCTATGATAGGAACGATAGGAGTTAGCCCCGAATTGGGTGAAGTGCCCACTGGGTCTTTGGGTAGACATGGAGGAAATATGGATGTTAAAAACTTAACTGCAGGGACGAGGCTTTACCTTCCCGTATTCACGGATGGGGCATTATTTGCAGCAGGTGACCTCCATGCCTTGCAGGCTGACGGGGAACTATGCGTCTCATCTGTTGAAGTCGCTGGAGAAGTGTTGCTACGCTTCTCTATCATCAAAAATAAAACTCCAGAATGGCCTATTCTAGAAACTCCCGACAACTTTGAAATACTTGCATGTGGCGAAAACCTAAATGAAGCCGCCGCCCTAGCTGCAGAATCAGCTGTTAACGCACTTATGCGTGAACATAGCTGGAGTTTTGAAGAAGCCTACATGTTTGGAAGTCTCGCTGTAAGCTTGGAAATAAATCAGGCTGTAGACCCCAAGAAGGGTGTTAGGGCGGTTATACCTAAGGAGTACATAACCATAGATAGTCTCATTAAGTGATGAGCAACTTTTACTCCAATTCTTCACGCTGAAACCGCATCAACCACAATTTTTATATTAAAAATAGCAATAACCTCAGTTTTTATGTAACAATAGAAAATAGAAGGGTGATTTATGGAGAAGAAGGAGGTTTTCGTTAGAAAGTCTTCAGGGCTTGTGAGGAATATATCCGCTTGGGACGCTATGGTGCTGAACATAATGGTGATGGCACCCACGGCAATATTCGTCTATGGTGTCTGGGCATCAGCTATATATCCAGGCGTAGACCTCCCCATGACAGCTTTATTATCTATCCCAATAAGCATAATAGTTGGGCTTTTCTACGCTGTATACTCTACTGCAATGCCTAGATCAGGCGGAGACTACATCTGGATAAGTAGAACCCTTCACCCCGCCATAGGCTTCATGTGCAACTTCTTCCTCTTTATGGTTCTCCTCAGCGTTGCTGGTTCCTACGTCCCATGGTTCACTCAATGGGCTCTAGCCCCGATACTTGAGGCTTTAGGATACGTGGAGCTAGCATCTTTTGTAGCGTCCACAGAGTTCACCTTCATATTCGCGGTAATATACTACCTGATATGCGCGGTAATCATATCTAGAGGAGCAAAAGCCTCGACCATAGCGCTTTGGATCTTCTTCATCCTAGTACTCGTTGGATTCGTAGTTTATGTAGCGACCCTGCTTTCACTGGGGCCGGAAAATTTTGTAGCAAACTTTTCAGCTCAGACGGGAATGGACCATCATGCAGTGATAGAAGCTGCAAAAGAGGCAGGGCATCCAGGAAAATTCCTTATTGAAGCCACATTGCTAGGACTTGCCTTCACATACATAAACTTCTTGGGATTCAACTCCACCATTTATGTAGCTGGAGAAATAAAGGATGTACAAAGATCCCAATTCATCGCAATAATAGGTGCCGTCATAATCTTCGGCTTAATATCTTGGCTTGGCTACTATGCTACATACGCAGGAATGGGCGGCATCTTCGTAGGAGCCATCTCATACCTAGCGGAAACAGGGCATCCAGCGTATAACCTGCCCTTCGCTGAGCCTTTCTTCCCATTCCTATTCCGCTACGCAACCAATACGGCTGTTTACTGCTTCTACCTATTCACATGGTCAATGATGATATTGGCTGCAATCCTAACATATATAATGCTAACAGTCAGATTTGTTTTCGCTTGGTCGTTTGACAGAGTACTACCAACAGCCTTATCAAAGGTTGATCGACGCTACAACTCACCGTACATGGCGCTGATTTTCGTCACAATAATTGCGATAATCCTTCAAGCAGCATGGTTGTGGACACCACTTCTAAGCTATTTCGCATACATAGTTTTTGGATGGATGATACTACAAATAATCGCCTCAATCTCAGCTATAGTGTTCCCATACAGAAGAAAGGACATCTACGAGAAAGCTCCGGCAATCGTCAGGAAGAAAATAGGTCCTATTCCATTACTCACGCTTTTAGCGATTCTCTCAATAATAATCGCTGTCTGGCTAGGGTACGCCAGCCTATCGCCTACAATGGTTGGAACCATCGACCCAATAATACTGGCATTTACCTTTGGCCTTTACGCTCTTGGACTAGTCATATACTTTATATCTTCGATATATCACAAAAGGACAGGAATACCTCTGGAGCTATCCTTTAAGGAAATACCTCCAGAATAATATGCCAAACGGTGTAAAGCTGAAATGACGAAAATGCGCATATACTTCACTACAGACATACATGGATCAGAAGTATGCTTCAAAAAATTCATAAACGCTGCATCATTTTACAAAGCTGACGTTATAATTCTCGGAGGAGACATTACCGGAAAGGCTATCCTACCGATAATCGAGAAATCCGATGGCACATTCCAGTGTAGATTCCTGGGCGAGAACATAACAGTAAACGAGGGGAAACCCCTAGAGGAATTGATCCAGAAGATAAGGAATGTTGGATACTACCCGTACATCACAAACCCGGTAGAAGTTGAGGAACTATTCAACAACGAGAAAAAAATAAACGAGCTATTTACAGATCTATCCATAAAAGAGCTTAAAAGATGGTTGGAGTTCGCTGAAAAACGATTGAAAGGAACAAAAACAAAATGCTTCATTTCCCCAGGCAATGATGACATCCAAATCATTGATCAGATCTTAAACAGTTCTGAATGCGTAATAAACCCAAACGAGAAAGTCATCACGATAGAAGATGATATTGAAATGCTAAGTTTAGGATACTCCAACATCACCCCATGGAAATGTCCCAGAGACATAGCAGATGACGAGTTATTTAGGAAAATAGATCAACTTGCATCAGAAATCAAGAATCCCAATAAAGCAATATTTAACATTCATGTACCCCCCTATGATTCAGGAATAGACCTTGCGCCGGAGCTGGATGAAAACATGAGGCCGAAGCTTGAACCTGGAGGCAGAGTTAAAATGGCGCCTGTGGGGAGCAAAGCAGTAAAGGACGCCATAATTAAGCATCAGCCTCTTTTAGGGCTACATGGACATATTCACGAATCTAAAGGATTTGCTAAAATAGGCCGTACCCTATGCCTAAACCCTGGAAGCGAATACCAAGAGGGAATACTGAGGGGAGCTCTAATACAGCTTTCAGATGGAAAAATCAAGGACTTCCTATTCGTGGCTGGTTAAATACTGACACACATTGGCTAACGCATAATTTCCTCAACAGGCCTCCACCATTTTTTATTTGTCCCAATTTTTTCCCGCTTTTTCCAGTTCTTAGTTTTAGGCTCCCCATCTATAAAGTTGATAAGCTTCTCCAATTTCCCACATACGTCTTCAAAATCCATCTTGGATAAAATTCCATCCTCCAAGTACTTCCCCATGTAAAATCTAACCTTATCTAAGTTCATTTTCGCGTCATACCAAAATCCCCAGTCATCAGCAAGAACCTTCGCAATATATTTAGCGTTAATTGCTTCCTTTTGATCCTCAACGCTTATATCATGCGCTCTGAGAAGCACAATAATATCTTTTATATCTTTTTCGTTTATCTCATGTATCTGAAGCTTTTCCAGCAAAAGATCCGCTAGCGAGATCGTTGGGAAATCTAAACTCAACCTCCCTTTATCTTGACTTGAACCAAAGTAAATGTCATGGCTGAATTTCAGCTTGTCAAAGAAAATGTCAACATGATAAAGCCCTTCAGGATGGAAGTATAGAAGTCTTTCCTTACCATGCATGAGCATAAATTGGTCCGAATACCTAAAGCCGAAAACATCTTCCATAAGCATCCTAACTTTATTTCGCTCTTTACTATAGCCAATAAGATCTATATCTGTGAAGACTCTGTCCTCTGAGCCAAGCCTCTTCAGTTTCCTGTGAAGTTCGCTGAATTCTTCACAGTGAATCCTTATAGCTAAGGCGCCGAGTAATCTCAGATTAACCTTTAATTTTGCACCTTCATTAACTATCTTAAGGGCATCCCCCATTATCTTTTGATCTGAGGCCTTCCAAGATGTCTCCATAATGGAACACCTTGTCTCAGAGAATTGTTGTACTGCATTTATAAACATTAGCAATGTATGGGAAAAATAGATTCCACCTATATGGCAGAACTTTATAGCCAGCAATGACATGAAACATTTTTGAGCACCACTTGTTCCTAGAAATCTCCACTACGATGCTCTTCAAATTGATAGCGCCTATAACGATTCTACTCACTCCCTTTTCAAGGGAACGCTTTAAAGCTCTGAAAGCCTTACTTTACTATGGTTTGATAGCTTCGTATTTTTATTATTTATGTATACCTTTTTGCTTCATTAGATCTTAGTTAAATTTGGAGGGGTAAGTGTTTGCCGAAGTATCTTGGTCTAAGTGGGATTTATTAGGATTCAACATTTATTCTGAAGATTTAATAAAGCTAGCTCCTGAGAATCCTTCGCAGTTGCAAAGGAAATCCAGAGGAGAGTGCTTGGGGGAGAAAGTGGAGGTCATCATATATGGCGACGGCGCTTATTTAAATCCAAGCACGACGGTATATGAGTCAGCTGATCCAGTATGCTCCTTCGGTCGCATAGAAGGCTTAACAGAAGGAGGGAAGGCATTAAATACGAACACTTTACATGAAAATTGAAGACCCGGAGAAAAGCAGAGGAGAAATAGAAAAATTATCGAGAAGGAAAACCAAAAACTTATTCAATAGATTATTTTTCAATGGAAGGCACCACTCCTAGAAAAAATGAAGGATGTAGTATCCACTCTGGCTCATTTGATAAGCGGATCTACCGACGCAGGCGCTCCACCGGTAATCGTAAAAGGATTAATACGTTAATAACCTCTAGGGAAAAACTCTATTTCCTTTTCTCATAAAGGCTATAGGCCTACTAATGATCGCTCTTCCTCAACTTACGCTTATGAGGTTATTTGGGCGATTCAGCGTGCTTTTAGCGATGTAAAAAGTGCTTTTTAGTTAAGTATATAAAAAGCATAATAATTTGGATAGACTCTTGTAGCTGGAGTGTAGAGACATGCCTGAGGATATAGTTGCAGAAGCCATTAGAATTGTTGAGGAGGCTAAACGTAGAGAATTAACCCTGAGAATTATGGGCGCAGTAGCTATTAGAATTAAGTGCTCAAAATACACATATATTTTAAACAGTTTACAAAGGCAACTAACGGACATTGACTTCATGGCATATAGTAAGCATGGACCTAAAATATGCTCCCTTTTGAAGGAGTTGGGTTATGAGCTTAAGAGGGACATGCTTATCCACGAGGGGCGATTTTTCTTTTATAAGCCGAACTCAGGCGTAAAAGTGGATGTTTTTCTAGATAAACTTAGAATGAGCCACACAATAAATTTCAAAGATAGGCTTGAATTAGATTATCCAACTATTCCCCTATCGGATCTTGTCTTGGAAAAACTTCAGATAGCAAAGATAACGGAGAAGGATTTGAAGGACTTACTAGCTCTCTTTAGAGCTTATGAAGTAAGTGATGATGACAAGGCTATAAATGGCAGATACATAGCTAAACTACTGGCTGATGACTGGGGATTTTACTACACTGTAACAAGTAACTTGGAAATCTTAAGAGATTTCATAGCCCACGTGAACATCCCTAAAGAAGATAAAAGAAACGTTCTAGACAAAATATCTGGGCTCTCCATTACAATTGAGCGTGAACCTAAAACTCTAAAGTGGCGTTTGCGATCGAAAGTAGGCACTAAGGTTAAGTGGTACACTGACGTGGAAGAGGCTGAGAGATAATTAAGCGTATGACACCACAATTTTTAAAAACTTTAACATTTAAAACAGTCCATTTGCTTAGGTATAGGGAATCGTGATGGGTGAAAGGCAAGCTCCATTTGTAAGAAAGGCAAGTGGGCTGGTTAGAGTCGCTACAAGTCCAAGGGTTTTCATGTTTAACATCTTTTGGACTGCTTTTGGCTTTGTTTTAACATATGTTTTCTTCTGGGGAGCTATAACCTCGCCTGGAGCAGATCTATCTGTTGGAGCACTCTTGACTACAATATTCGTTCTACCTCAAGTAACCCTATATGCACTCTTCGCGGCTTTAATGCCTAGATCTGGAGGCGACTACCATTACGTGAGTAGGTCTCTCCATCCAAGCTTAGGCTTTATGGTTAGCTTCGCCTGGGTTGTTTGGCTATCCTTCTGGGCTGCCTGGGGGGCTTACGCCTTCACAAGCTATGGCCTCGCTCCAATTGTTTCAACATGGGGCGCTATAACGCGGAATCAAGCGCTTATTGATTTAGGAGTACTTTTACAGTCTACATGGGCAGCTTGGGCGATAGCAGTTGTTGTACTTTTTATTTCACTGCTGCTTTCAATTGTAGGTACTGAAACCTTTTTCAAACTTCAAAACGTGGCCTTCACTCTTCTACTTATAGGGCTAGCCATATTTATCGGGCTTATGCTCTTTAATGATAATGCCGCATTTATAAGCCGATTTAACGCTGCCTCTGGATGGCTTACAGGCGAAGCTGATAGCTACAATCATTTAATAGAGACTGCCAGAAGCCTCGGCGCAAACTTAAATCCCGATTTTAGTTGGTGCTCTCTGCTACTGCTTATCCCTCTATTCTACACGTACATGCCATACTGCATAGGCTCAACCTTCATGGCTGGCGAAATAAAGGATGTTAAGAAGTCGCAGCTTCTAGGGGGGCCACTCGCAACCATAGTTCTTGGCATTTGGTCTGCAGTTTTAGCATACCTATTCATAAGAACTATTGGTATCCAATTCTGGTATGCTATCGGCCATCTATGGTGGACTGGAGAATATAACCTAGCTATTCCACCATACTTCCCGTCATTCGTCGGCTTGCTCACGGATCAGGTGATAATATACTTGCTGATGAGCATTGGATACCTGATATGGGGAGTGTGGTTTGTTCCGCAGAACATCATGCTCAACAGCAGGATAATGTTGGCATGGGCTTTCGATAGGATAGCTCCAGAAAAACTTTCATATGTAAGTGAAAGGTTCCGTACCCCGGTGATAAATGCTATTTTAATCTTTATACTGGCCCAAATCTTCTTGGCATTATACTGTACAGTTCAATGGTTAACTATGGTTTCAAGCATCTTTGCACTAGCAATAATAGCGATAATTGTAGGAATAGCTGGAATAGTTTTCCCATATAGGCGGCCGGGAATTTTCGAACAATCAACAGTGAAATGGAGAATACTTGGAATCCCAGCATTCTCAATCATAGCGCTGCTGGATGTGGCTGTAGGGATATTTGTAAGCTACTTCTACCTTACGGAGGACACTTTGCTTGCAAACGCACCCGAGTCCCTAATAATGATCGCACTAATATTCCTGATAGGCTTCATAATATTTTGGGTATCAAAGATCTATAGGGCTAAGCGAGGAATAGACATAGAATTAGCCTTCAAAGAAATCCCACCAGAGTAACAAAACTTTTAACCCTTTGCCTTTTTCTACATTCTTCTCATTAGAGCATGTTGTCTGACAGCCACACTTCCTATATGCTGCGGCGTCGATTATGCCCTCCAAAATCCTTCAAATTTTATGACAAAAAAGAAAATCAAATAAAAATTGCTAAAATTAGTTTTAGAATGTGAAAAATCCATTATTTAGGTGAGAGCCAACATTTTATGTAGCATAGTGTTAATGTTATAATCAACCTGTAACAGTTACTTAAATAAGCTGAAGCGTCGAAGGAAAGATTTATGATCGATGAGATTTTAAGCCTCGTTTCAAAGCATGAAGAATGGCGTGAAAGAAACTGCCTAAATCTTATTCCTTCAGAAAACGTCATGAGTCCTGCCGTGCGCAGTCTTCTTTCATCTGATCTTGGGCACCGTTATACCTCGCGAGATGGCTTTTACAGGGGAACCAAGTTTCTAGATGAAATAGAGCATTACGGCGAAGAGTTAGCTAAGGAAGTTTTTAAGGCTGAAACGGCTGATCTACGTCCCCTTTCAGGACACATTGCAGACCTAATTTTTCTAGCATGCTTTGCCAGACCCGGTGATGTGCTCATGTGTGTTTCTGAGGAGGATGGTGGTTACCCAGGCTTGAGCAAAATAGGCTTAGCTGGGCTTTTAGGCCTAAAACTGATTCCTTTCCCTTTTGAAAAGGCAAAAATGAACATTAACGTGGAAAAGGCTGAAGAAGTCATTAGACATGTAAAACCGAAAATCGTAATTTTCGGAGCAAGCCTAATTCTTTTTCCACACCCAGTGAGGCAATTAGCCAAAGTAGCCATAGAAAGTGGAGCTCACATAGGATTCGATGGCTCCCATGTCTTAGGATTAATAGCTGGGGCGCAGTTCCAGGACCCGCTTAGAGAAGGAGCACATGCACTTTTCGGGTCCACACACAAATCCTTCTTCGGTCCTCAGGGAGGCATAATTCTAGCGGATAAATTTCATGGAGAGATTATTAAAGGAAAAATTTTTCCAAGGTTTGTAGATAATGCCCATTGGAACCGTATAGCTGCTTTAACATTAGCTTTAGCTGAAATGAAGAGGTTTGGCAGAGAGTATGCTGAACAAGTCATCAGTAATTCAAGGGAATTAGCAAAGGCGCTTTACGAGTATGGCTTTCCAGTTAAATGCCTGGAAATGGGTTTCACAAACTCTCATCAATTGATCCTAGACTTCGAAACCCCTGAACGGAGTAGAGAGTTTGCAGATAAGCTTGAGCGTGCAAACATAATAGTTGACACTGCTGTGAGAATTGGAACTTGTGAAGTTACCAGACGTGGAATGAAAACGCCTGAAATGTTAAAGATTGCAGAATTAATCAAAAGAGCAGTTGACGGAGAGAATCCTGAAAACATAAAACGTGAAGTTTCTAAACTATGCTATGAATTTAGAGATATCAAATACTGCTTTTAACTCCCTTGAGAAAATATACAGCAACCAATAGGTGTGTAAACACGGCTTAAAGCTGTTTTTAAGTGATCAAAAGAATCCAATATATGCGGCTAAAAGGGCGATAGAAAAAGTGGGGTTATTTTGGATTTTGGTTAAAATATCGCTATGAATTTACTTGGATGCTGTTTTACTTTCTTCAGCTTTCTTTTCTTCAGCCTTCTTCTTTCCCTTCTTTGACATGTAGACATCCCCCAAAGTACCCAAAATATCAACAACTGAAGAGGCTATGTTTTCTTTTTCATCTTCAAAAATCGCCTATGTATCTTGTACTTTGCTAGATCCTAAGATAGTTAGAGACATCACGGTATCAGATGCGAATAACTCTTTCTCCTAGGTTATCTCTTTAATGACGCTTTAAATGATAGATACGCCGAAAAGAAGACTATTCCTGATAAAACAAACGTGAATGTAAAGCCAAATATCTGCGCGGTTGATGGCCCAAGATAGGCGCCTATAGCGCTTCCTAGACTCACTAAGGAGTCGAATAATCCAGCCTTACCCGCCGGAATAAGCTCCATT
>JAWAXL010000044.1:1886-12743 GCA_038820405.1 Bathyarchaeia archaeon | reverse complement strand
AGCGGCCCCCGGAAGGGGGCCGGGCACACGAGGGGGACTGCCGCCGCTAAGGCGGAGGAAGGAGCGGGCTACGGCAGGTCAGTATGCCCCGAATCCCCCGGGCCACACGCGAGCTGCAATGGCAGGGACAATGGGTTCCGACCCCGAAAGGGGGAAGTAATCCCTAAACCCTGCCTCAGTTGGGATCGAGGGCTGCAACCCGCCCTCGTGAACATGGAATCCCTAGTAATCGCGGGTCATCAACCCGCGGTGAATACGTCCCCGCCCCTTGCACACACCGCCCGTCGCTCCACCCGACTGAGATCTAGGCGAGACGCGGTTTTCCTTGGCTGCGTCGAGCCTAAGTTTCGGGAGGGGGGAGAAGTCGTAACAAGGTGGCCGTAGGGGAACCTGCGGCCGGATCACCTCCTAAGATGTAGTAGTTGTGGGGTGGCGTTAAGCCCATTAATCCATATTGCGGGTCTTGACCTTTTCATATTGGTTTTTATCTATGGTTAAATATTAAATTCTATTTTGACTTAATTTTATATAGGGTAGGGGGTCAGTACTTTTATGAGCGGGGTTAAGGGCGTTGTTTTATGTGGTGGGCCTGGTACTAGGCTTAGGCCCCTCTCATATTATTTTCAGAAGGCTATGATTCCAATCGGGAAGGTTCAGAAGCCCCTTCTCGAATATATAGTTAGATTACTGAAATTCTATGGAATAAACGATCTAGCCCTACTCGTGGATTATAAGGCTGAGCAAATAATAAATTATTTTGGTGATGGCTCCAGATTTAATATAAAGATAACGTATATTTATGATGATCCATCTCTTAAGGGGACTGCTGGCTCAATAATCAATGCCTATAGAAAGGGGGCCGTAAATACTGAGGAGACATTGCTGATATATTATGGGGATATCCTGACAAATATGAATATTAGGGATTTTCTAGATTATCATAGGGAGAGGGGAGCTGACGTAACGGTAGCCTTGGCAAGCGGCTTCACCATCAGAGTTGGTGTGGCGGAACTGGAGGATAATGGCAGGATAAAATTATTTCAGGAAAAGCCTAAGATAGAGAAGCCAGTCAGCATTGCCATAGCCGCATTAGAGGGATCCCTTCTCGAGGAAATTAATGGAATGGTCAATGAAAAACATGCACTAGATTTTATGGGGGATGTGGTGCCGCACTTAATAAAGGCAGGTAAAAACGTTTATGGTTATCTCACGGGCTCTTTTTGGTATGATGTTGGAAGCATAGAAGCATATGAGAAACTCAATCCAGATTTAATTGAGAAATTATTTTCCTTCCTTTATGAGTAAGATAAAGTATAGCGAGAGACCGCGATGCAAGCAAATCACTACCCAAAAACCCTCATTTTACCATATGTTATTGAGGACTTCACCACTAAGCCAGGAATCACGTTGGAGGAGGAGATAGCGGCAGTAGCCTGCTTAGCATTTTGTAAGCGTAGAAGGGTTGGGATCATAGGAAGTAAAATTGAGGAAATAAAAGCCATATTGAAGGTATATTATCCGCTGATATTAGTTCCATGGAGTGGGAGATGTTTCATAGCCGATGGACTTGGATTTTTAGGTTTCACCTTCTCGGACATAGTTATCCCAGACATGCTACAATTTATAGAAACTCTGAAAAAGAATAGCGCTGTATTAAGGAATTTTATAGAGACTCTGGGCTACGGCGCTAATCTATTCCAGAAGACTATTAGAGGCGATTCTAAGGAATATCGGGTTGATCATATAATTGGGGAGAAAAATTTGCTTGAAACAATTTCTTCTTTATACAATAGACTAGCGTTAATCAATTCGATCGAGGGAGAAGAAGCCAAGTTAATACAGCCTAGACTGCAAATGAGCCAACTAGAAAATACCGTAGAAAACCTCTCTAAAATTCTTGACAAGTTAGATGTAGAGGTAAGTATGCTAAGGTACACTTCAAGGGTGCTTGAGAATGAAATTAACAACCACTTAAAGATGCTCTCAAAAGAGAGCGCTTTTGTAATACGTGAATATAAGGAGAGGGAGAGAAAACTTGAGGAAGAGATAAGAAAGGCGATCAGGCTTTTAAATGAGATGATGTTAAAGGAGACCAGCGAGGTTAAGAGAGGATGTGAGAAGAGAATTAAGGCAATTTTAAGGGAAATGGAGAGAGTCGATAAAGTTCTCCTGGAGAAGCGCTCAAAAAAGAGAGATAACAGTGAGCGTAAATCCACAATAATAGAGGATCTCACAAAAAGATATAAAGATCTTAAAAAGGCTATTGAAGAGATTGAGGCTGAAAAGAGCCATAAGATTAAAGACATTTATGAGAAATATAATGCATTAATTGAGAGCGAAAAAGAGAAGATCAAAGTTCTTGAGGAGTCTAGGGATGCCGAGATAAGTAGGATAAATGAGAATATTGAGAAAATTAAAAGGTCATACTCAATAATTAAGGAAAGCATCGTACAAATAATTGATGCAAAAGAACGTTTAATAAAAATAATCGAGGAGTGTTCACTTCCAATAAAGACTAGTGAAGCCGCTATAATTGGTATACCATTCTACGTAATTATGTATGAAAGCTATAAGGGGGTTAGGCTTGATTTCCATGCTCCAGCCAGAGCCTCAAAAATGATGGAAGGCACTTCAAAGGCTAGTTTAGAGATGAGAGTAATACACTTTTTAACGCCAATTAAAGAGCCTCTAGGCGCAATTTCTCACATCCTTATAGAGAATTGGGATAAGGACCCTTATCTAAACAGTGAAGTGAAACGCATTATGGAAGAGAATAATATTCTTCTCTCCAGAAGCTTCATAGAGATTCTAAGGCGTGGGCTTGAGAAGCTTAGGCAGAGTGGGCGGCTTGCTGATCAGAAGGAGAACACAATTATTGATTTCTTTAAAAAATATAGTTAATTAACAAAAAGGGCTTATACATCTTTAACTGGAAGTGGTCTAACCTTCATCACTTCTGGATTCACAAGGTTTGGCGGCACCTTTCCTTCAAAGAAGGCTATTAAGTTCTCAGCAACCATATCAGCCATTTTTGACCGCGTCTCATGGCTGGCACTTCCGATATGTGGTGTCAAAACAACATTTTCAGATTTTAATAGCGGGTTATCCACGGATATTGGCTCCTGCTCAAATACATCTAGGGCAGCTCCCGCGATTTTTCCTTCTCTTAGAGCCTCGGAGAGAGCCTTTTCATCGATAACCGCCCCCCTAGAAGTGTTTATTATATACGCTGTTTTCTTAACGAGTCTAAGCTTCTCGGCATTTATTATATGATATGTTTCTTTAGTTAACGGAACATGGATAGTTATAAAGTCAGACTCCCTAAGCAGCGTGTCTAAATCTACGTATTCGGCTCCGACCTCCTTCTCCAGCTCCGGCATTCTAATAATATCATAGTATAATATTCTCATGTTGAAACCCTTAGCCCTCCTTGCAACCGCTGAACCTATTCTACCAGCGCCAATGATTCCCAAAGTTGCGCCATGAACATCCCTTCCAAGGAACATCATTGGGTGCCATGCAACCTTCCATTTACCCTCACGCACATATCTATCCGCTTCAATAATCCTCCTAGCAACAGCCATTAAGAGGACCCATGTAAGGTCGGCGGTGGTCTCCGTTAAGACTCCTGGAGTATTAGTTATGTAAATTCCTCTTTTAGTAGCCTCTTCAACATCTATATTATCATATCCAACGGCCATTTGAGCGACAATTTTGAGCTTTGGTGCTGCACTAAAGACCTCCACATCAATCTTGTCTGTCAGGAGAGTTACTAAAGCGTCCGCATCCTTAGCCCTCTCAATTATAACCTGCTTTGGAGGTGGTTCATACTCAGGCCAAATCTCAACATTAAAACGCTCAATTATCTTCTTCAATCCCCTTTCCGGGATCTCGCGTGTAATGTAAACCTTTGGCTTGCGCATCCTCTCACTCTCTTCAAATATTCCTATTTGTTGCCATATTCTCTAAATAAAGTTATTGCTTGCGCTATGAAAATAGTTTTAAGATTTGGGAAGAATTAATTATTTTAGGTGCATTGGCATTGGTTTTACCAGCAAAGGTCTTTGAAATTAAGGAAGAACCCAATCTATTCTCCGTAGCTAAAAAACTTAAAGATTTTCGTGAGGAGGAGACTTATAAGACTGTCAGCGGTGAGACTGTAATCCTCGTCTCCGAGATATTAGACTTAAAGCTGAGCGGAGACATGATTTCTGGAATCTTTGCTAGGGACTTTATTCGTAGCAGAGTTTATAGGCGAAAGGTTATAGAGATACCGATCACCGAGGAGTCACCCTTCTGGATTAAGAAATTTGGAAATAGGTTTTTCCTAATAATTCTGGCCCCATCAACAGCCCGTGGTCTCAAAAAGTTACTTACAAATTATGTTGCTAGTAAAATTAGTAACGCCTTGTTTATAAAGCCTAACGCCATACTTGAAGTCGAAATTCCACATGAGAAACTCAGGGCTCTTCACGAATCAAACCCACAAGCAACTAAACTGATATGGTTTGACGATATGAATATACCGGGCGTAGAGAAGCTCTGTCTGGCAGGCTCCGATCTAACGGATACAAGTCTCTATCAAGAATATCTTAAGCATGGAAAAATATGGTACGTGGTCTTTGAAGTTCAGAGAAGAAATATTGTTGTTGGAGTTACAAGAAATTGCATCATAACATTCTTCAGCAAGAGCTCCGCAGAAGATTTTGTAAACTATATCATGGAAGAAATAATACCACTAATACCGTAAAATAGAAATAAGAAATTTTATTAAAAAGTCTTTCCCCATTGTAAAATCATGTCCGTTTAAAAGACAAAGTAAATGAAATTATATCTCTAGGCAAGCGTCGAAATAGAATCATTCGTGGACCAATTATTTGCATACTGCTATGGCTAGGCGTTCCTCCCCTCTTGAATCAAATGATCATCGTCGCCTATAATACCGCGGATGCTTACTGGCTAAGCCAATATAATGAGCCCATCTTAACGCAGCTATTAGCTGTACCGCCAGAAATCTACAGCGAGGTAATTAAATATTTAATAGGTATAGCATTTGACATTTTTCTAGGCTATACTTAAATGATGTTTTTCGGTCTTGCTTCAAGGTATTGGTGAGACAAGAAAACCAGCGATTATTAATAGTATAGCAGTCGACTTAAATATATTGTTGAATCCATTCTTTATTCTGGGAGTAGGCTTCTTTTCTAAGTTAGGTGTTATAGGCGCGGCACTTACAGACGCTATGGGAAAATTTATATTAGCGTTATTCTTATCAAGAGAGATTACCCGGGTCTTAAATGGGCTGCTCTAGTTGCCCGCAGAGGCAGCCTATGCTTGGACTAACAAATAGTTTCGCTTTTTGCAGCTCAGCTGAGAATAGTGAACGAGATTGGTGTAATTGCTGCTACCTCCTATGTATAGGATTCATTATCATGAACATAGTCGATGGAGCCCCTTTAGGTCTTACCAGTGTAGTCTCCATAATAGTTGGGCAAAGCTTAGGGGCAACGGATCCTAAGAGGGTTATAGAAGTAGCATACAGGGCTTTTCCACCAATATTTTTCTTCCTAGCTTTAGAAGCAACCGTTATTTATTCGCCTGAAGGAATTTTTGATAAGAGTTTTACTGATAACCCGAGGAATATTTGCCGAGACAAACTCATTTCTTAAGATCTTATTGCCGACGCTACTGTTCTTCAACCTATTTATGGTTGCTATATCCTTGGGTAGAGGGACTCCGGTCGCACGCTCCTCCAAACATTAATTAGAGTGTTTAGGCTCTGGGGCCTCAGAATAATATTGAGTTATATATTGACCTTCATATTTGATATGGGTTCATGGAAGAATCTGCTTAGCAATAGCGATAAGTAATTTCATAGGGGGTATCGCAGCGATTCTTTGGATAAGACATGGTAATATGGTAATTAGGTTAAACCGTAATTAAAGAAGAAAAAAATAATTTTAAAATTGTAGATACATTCATTTATTTTAGTAAAGGGTTAGTCATTCCTCATCATGATCTCTAATTCACTTGATATCATTGGCTCCTGGTAGATTTAGACCATAATGCCATTATTTTTAAGTAAAGATTAAATATATAGACCGAAAGAAAGTAAGATATTGATCTTATCGCAGGGAAAGGAGATGGTCGACACTAATTCATCTTCCATAAATGCTTTTCTCTCTTTTCTAAATAATCCTCTCCTCCGTCGCTTCCTTCGCTTTTCGTGCAATCACCACTTAAGTAATGGAAAGAACTACCTTGAGGCTGCACTTGAGGACTTAGCGGGGGTTGAAAAACACAGCTTTTCTTTAACTAGGTTCATTTTCTCAGGTATAATTAAGACAGCTGTATATCTTGGCTGCATTGGGTTAAGTGTTGACAAAAAATATGTGATAGAAGCTCTGAAGCTTCCATACTTTAGGAGGGGTGTAGTGAATGTTTTAAGTGGCATCGGCATTTACGGCGTTACTAAACCCTATAGGGTTCCAGCTCCATTCCTTGTAGTCTGGAATTATACGAATGCTTGCAACCTTAGATGCAAGCACTGTTATCAGCGTGCTGACAAGCCAACCTCTGACGAACTTACAACTGAGGAGAAACTTGCAATAGTCGATCAGCTTGTCGAGAATAACATTTCTATGATAGCATTTTCGGGTGGAGAGCCATTAATCTGTGAGGATTTCTTCAGGGTTGCAAAGTATGCTCATGAGCGGGGGCTATATGTTTCGATCGCAACAAATGGAACCCTGTTGACAAAAGAAAACATCGCCCGTTTAAAGGAGGCTGGCATCGCATACTTAGAAATAAGCTTAGATGGTGCAACCAAGGAGACTCATAACTCTTTTAGGGGTATAGAGGGATGCTTTGAGAAGACTATAAAAGGTATAATGAATTCCGTTGCGGCTGGAATGTTCACATGTATAGCAACAACCGCCACAAAACACAACCTATATGAAATTCCGAAGATAATTGATCTAGCCAAAAAACTGGGTGTGAAAAGAGCCATAGTTTTCAATTTTATACCAACTGGACGTGGAGAAGAAATTATTGAGCTGGATCTTACCCCAAGCGAAAGAGAGAATCTTCTTAAATACCTATATAAGGAGTTAGCTAGAGGTGGAATTGAAGCCCTATCTACGGCCCCACAGTTCTCGAGAGTTTGCCTACAGCAGTCGTTTATCGAGGGAACGGATGTCCTCTCGCCAACACACTTCGCATCTCTAACTCTCCATGGAAAAGCAAAACAACTAACTGATTTTCTGGGAGGATGCGGTGCAGGAAGACTTTACTGTGCAATCCAACCAAATGGTCTAGTTACACCATGCGTTTTTATGCCAATTGTTGTTGGCGACTTAAGAAGACAATCTTTAAAAGAAATATGGCAAAACTCGCAGGTAATGAATAATCTGAGGGACAGAGGTAAACTTAAGGGTAGATGTGGAAGTTGCGAATACAAATATGTTTGTGGTGGATGCAGAGCAAGAGCATACGCCTACTATGAGGATTATCTTGCACCAGATCCCGGATGCATTAGAGAACTTGAGAAGCCAATATAGGTATTTTATGCTAAAAGTAATTGCTGAAAAGAGCTAGCGGGTGATCCTCCTTGAAAATTGTTTTAATAAATCCTCCATCCCATAGTTCTGAGCTACTTAGAATAGGGATTAAGGCGCCACCCTTAGGCCTAGCATACTTGGCTTCAATGCTTGAGAGAAGCGGGTATGATGTTAAAATAATTGATGCCCTAGCTCTAGACCTATCATTAACCCAAGTAAGAGATATCCTCAATAAGGAACAGCCAGAGATTATCGGCATAACTGCATCAACCCCCATGATCAATGATGCCTATAAAGTGGCAAGAAATGCAAAAAATGTTTGTCCTAATTCGACAGTAATTCTTGGAGGCCCGCACCCAACATTTCTCCCAATAGAAACTCTTCAAGAGTGTCAATCTATTGATATCGTATGCATAGGTGAGGGTGAGGAAACTATAGTTGAGATCGCTGATATCATAAGGAAGAAAATGGACCTGGCGAATGTAAAAGGGATAGCCTTCAGAACTAGGGATAATAGAATAGTTAAGACGGAGCCACGTCCACTCATAAAGGACTTAGACTCACTCCCACCTCCAGCGTGGCATCTCCTACCAATGGATAAGTACACAGTTCTTGGAAAAAAGACCGTTATATGCCATGTTATGTCTAGCCGAGGCTGCCCCTTCCAATGCATCTTCTGCTCATCATCAAAAATATTTGGAAGAAAATATAGAGCTAGAAGTGCAAAGAACGTTGTTGACGAAATAGAGTTCTTGGTGTCTAACTATAATCCAGAAAGCATAGAGTTTTCAGACGATGAGTTTACATTAAATCAGAAGAGAGTTGAGGAAATTTGCTATGAGCTTAAAAGACGTAAAATAGATATACCATGGGCTTGCGGATCTAGAGTTGACACAATCTCAACAAGTCTTTTAAAGAAAATGAAGGAAGCGGGTTGCTCTTTTATATACTATGGTATTGAATCTGCATCACAAAGAATACTAAATTTCATAAAGAAAGGAATAACTATTGATCAAATTAAAAGGGCTGTAATGCTCACCAAAGAGATTGGCATAAAGATGATGGGTTCGTTTATAGTTGGCTTTCCGGATGAAACAAAGGAAGAAATTAAAAGTACTCTGAGTTTTCCGAAGAAATTAAAGATAGATTACGCCCAGTTTACTGTGGCAACACCATATCCTGGAACAGAGCTTTACGAGATGGCTAAGAAAGATGGCCTATTGCTCACTGAGGAATGGTCGCAATATACCACGCTAAGACCAGTAATGGCCCTAAAGAACGTAAGTGTCAGGGAACTTCAAAAAATGATTAAGAGAGCGTATATAAGTTTCTATCTGTCTCCAAAAACCCTAATAGGGAACTTTGGCAAATATGCCATTCCAGCCCTAAAATTAGTTCTAAAAGAACTCTTGAATTATTTAAAGTTCTGAAACCCCTGAAAAGGAAAACCCATTCGATTTTTCCCGAAATCAATATGCATCTTTCATCTTTTAATATCTACTGCGCTCAATCTTACTCTGCACATCTCTCCGACTACACGATCCTACCACGCTTTTAAAACTACTAGATAAATTTTTAGTGTAGAGCTATGTTAGAGTTTTTGGGCCCGTGGCCTAGTTTGGATAGGGCGCAGATAGTTAAAATGCGTAAGCCTTCGGAATTCAAATTAAAGCGTTGAGGAAAGCCTGAAGTCGGGGGTTCAAATCCCCCCGGGCCCGCCACTTCTAAGATTAATTTCAGGCTCGGAATTTAGTTATCCTTATGTTGTAATTTATCAACGGAGCACTATTCCGTAGGGGTCTAAGCTTCTCAGCACCTTTAGCTCTTCATCTGTTGGTTCAGGTGTCACTTCAACTTTACTTGGAATTTTTATTGGAAAGCTACTATTATTTTGTATATCTTCAATGCTAACATTTGGATGTAGTGATAGTAGGGTCATTCTCTTATCATTATCGTTAAATCCATATATTCCTAGTTGCGTAACAACTCTCCATGGTCCTGTATTACGTGGTAATCCAGTTCTCTCCCTAGCATCAGACCCAGTTAAATACCCCGGCGTTGTGAGAAAATCTAACTTTTCAACGAACCGCTGCTTATCTTGCCTCATCAATATTATCGTTTTCCACGCAAGGGAGCCAAAGTCATTCGCTCCGCCGCTTCCAGGTAGCCTAACCTTTGGTTTCTCCCATGATCCTATTACTGTCGTGTTAATGTTTCCATACATGTCTATCTGAGCCGCTCCAAGAAAAGCGTACTCGCCGTAACCAGCCTGCAAAATAGACATCACGTAATCCATGCTTGCCGCCATGACTGCCCTCCAAATAGTCATAGAGTCACCGACTGAGATCGGCAGAGTTGGAGGATTTAGAGGATGTATGCCACCAGACTCAAAAACTATCACTAATCTTGGTGCTCTTGTCTTTTGAGCTAGAAGTGCTGCAAGCACGGGCATACCAGTCCCCACATAAGCTATCTTTCCATCCTCAAGTAGCCTTGAAGCAGCTACGATCATCATTTCAGTTTGCGTATATTTAGGTTGAGTCATTTCCTCCCCTCCTCATGATTTAACCCATGGATAAACGAAACGCGTTCTACCCTGCTCAAGCATTCTAAGATAATTTATCTTCCTGATCCCGCCAATACGTTCCAGATACTCAAAGTGATCATTAACGCCATAAACGTATTTTTCAAAATACTGTCTTGTTCCCTCCTCAGTCCTGGTTAATTGTAGGTACTCTGCTATGTGCTCCTCATCAAAATAGTAGCATGTAGGCATATTACATGGGTGAGAACCAAATGGCACCTCAACAACGGCATCTACCAAGAAGTATGGTATAAAGGTCCGCCAAGGTTCCGCCCTAATCTTCTCCTCAGGAATTATCTCCTCAGTAGTTATTATTAATCTCTTTGCAGCTCTTGCCAATTCAAAGTCCTCAACTAATGATCCATTAATTTGGCAATTACCATAAACGTCGGAGTAATGTACATGAATTATTGCCACATCTGGAAAAGAGGCAGGGATTAAACATATAGGTCTACCAGTAAAGGGATCTCTAACAATTTTAGCTGCACTACGCCTGAAAGTGTTCGTTCCCATCATCACATATGCAGGTATCCAAGGCAATCCTGAAGCAGCGGCCTTAAACCTCCATAGTAAAGCAGCGTTACTCCATTCTGCAGCAATCTTAACCCTTCCGCTTTCAATAGCCCTTCTTGAAGCAGGGGTGAGACCACGTAGCTCATGGCCAAAACTATATGCAACCTCAATCTTATTTACGCATCCTGCGGCTATGAGACA
>JAWAXL010000044.1:0-1876 GCA_038820405.1 Bathyarchaeia archaeon | reverse complement strand
TAGCTGCCATAGATACCCTTACATGCCCAAAGCCTCCAAAAGCTATGTAGCTCCCATCACTCACAAACTTTGCTATGGCTTCCTTTAAGCTCATTACCTTCTCTTCCATAGCCGTATTCTTATTTTTTCTAACCCATTCTCTATGATCTTCGGGATCGCACCAACCAATTAGCTCGCCTTTACCTTCATCAATTACATCCATGTACTATCTCACCAATAATTTTTAATTTTTACAACTTTTATGAGAGACATATTTAATCTTTTCTGACTAAAACATATCCGCAAAATGGCAAAATGAACTATGTGCGAACTAAATAAATGGACATTCAAAAGAAAGGCATAAGCGGAAAACTAAAAAGAAAGCATTAATTAAAGAATATAGTTAAGGGGGCTCCGGTAGTATAGCCCGGCCAAGTATTCCGGCCTTTCGACCTACACTGGTGAGGAAAGCCGGAGACCCGGGTTCAAATCCCGGCCGGAGCACCAGTCCTCCGGGTTCAAATCTCTTCTCCTACCTTTTAAGTCCGGAGAATATGAGTTTAGCATGAAGAGCGAGATCTACGATTATGAGGAGAGGCTTGAGCGCTACAGGCGGATAATCGCTGGCTTCGGCAGTAACGGCGAAGTTGTGCTCCGCTTCCTGAATCACCTGGCAAGCCTTGGGCTTTCTATTGCTAGGCTGAGCAAGATTGCGAACCACCTCCCGGCTCTCCTCCGCGCCATAGACTTCAACCTGGAGGATGCTACCAGGCGGGACGTTGAGCGTGTTGTAGCGTGGATAAACAGGAATCCAAGTTATAGAGAGCTGACTAAGCGCGATAAGAAGTTTGTCCTGCGCAAGCTTATTCAGTACGCTAAGGTTGGCAGATGCGACAAAGATGCCCCGATGCCGCCAGAGGCCAACTGGATAAAGCTGAGCGTCAGGGAAGGGAGCGGCCGGGTCACGCCGAAAGCCCTCCTAGACGATAAGGATATTAAGGCTATGGTTCAGGCCGCCGACAACCCGCGGGACAAAGCAATGCTCCACGTGTTGTTTGAGGGCGCGTTGAGTCCGGGCGAGCTGCTGAGCATGAAGACAAGCAGTGTTGAGTTTAAGAGGGACTACTGCCTGATAATGGTGAATGGTAAGACGGGCATAAAGAGGATACCTCTAGTCGCATCATATATGCCGCTGCTAGATTGGCTTAGGGTCCATCCGCGCAAGAAAGATCTGGAAGCGCCGTTATGGTGCTCGCTTGCAACAAACTACGTTGGCAGGCCGCTGAGCTACAGGCACTTCCGCCTAATCATTAAAAAGATGGCTGGGAAGGCCGGGCTGAAGAAGGATGTTTGGCCGTACCTGTTCAGGCATACCACGCTCACGAAGATGGCTAAGACTCTGACTGAGGCGCAGCTGGAGAGGTTCGCGGGGTGGGTTCATGGGTCGAAGATGGCCGCCAGATACGTGCACTTCTCAGCCAGGGACATTGAGGATGCAATCCTGGCCCCATACAGTATAAAGAAGGTTGAGGGAGAGGGGACGCTGATAAAGATTATCAAATTGCGATTTTGGGCAGCCGTGAGCGAGTCAACGGTCGACGTCGGATACATCAGGATCGAAAACAACGTGATTTTTGCCCTCAGCGAGGAGGGCAAAAATCATTTCCCAGAACATTATAAGCCAGTTGGAAATCTTAAGAAATACGATCTCGGCTGGCGGAGTGGGCATGGAGATAGGCCCAAACACGCAGATGAACGACATAGCCGCGCAGTTCGACGTTGTTTCGAATATATAGGGAACTTCATCGGTCGATCCAGGAGGTCATCTCGATACACAACGTTGGAGTCAACGACTCGTTAAACATGTACCTGAACGTTTTTCAAGGAGACGGGGAGC
>JAWAXL010000043.1:0-12930 GCA_038820405.1 Bathyarchaeia archaeon | reverse complement strand
CCAGATTGCTATGAGGAATATCAGAATATAATGGGTGGGGTTATTAGAATTAATTCTTTGCTACAACCACCATTAACAGGCAATTTTAATATGATGTATGATGAAAGAGCTAGGCATTACTCAACGTATACTTGCTTGATATTAAAGCCATCGAGGTTGGCTTTGAGCACGTCTACAAGCATAAGGGGCTAAAGTTCTTTAGAATAGGTGGATATGCTGCAGGTCGAAATAATGGTGCCGGGGGTGGGACTTGAACCCACGACGGCCTACGCCAGAGGATCTTAAGTCCTCCCCCCTAGCCTAGAAGGTTCTGACCCTCCTATTTGTCCAGGCTTGGGTACCCCGGCATCCCTGTAATTTCTTCATATTAAGGTTAAATTTTATCTTTTTGGTTATTTTAAATCGATTAGCTTAAATTTTTGTTGATTAATTTTTTGTTATTTGTTTAGGTTTTCGGCGATGATGGTGGTCTTATGGCTATTATAATGAAGCCTGGTGCCAGCGAAGAGGATATTGAGCGTGTAGTAAGGTTTGTTAGGGAGAAGTATGGCTTGCACGTCGACGTCTCTAGGGGAGAATATCACACGTTAATAGGGCTAATAGGTGATGAGGATAAAGTAGACTTTGAAAGACTAGCAACGTTACCCGGGGTTGAAAGGGCTTATAGAATCACTACGCCTTATAGACTTGTTTCAAGAAGCTTCTTTCCAGAGGATAAGATCATAGAGGTTAAGGGCGTGAAGATAGGCGGCAATAACAAGCCAGTCTTCATGGCTGGTCCCTGCGCAATTGAAAGCAAGGAGCAGATATTTAGGATAGCGCGGGAGGTTCATGAGGCTGGTGCGGATATACTTCGTGGAGGAGCTTTCAAGCCGAGAACATCAGTCCACTCCTTTCAAGGCTTGGGTGAAGAGGGCTTAGAGTATCTGGCTAGGGCTGGCGAAGAGTATGGCATGCCAACTGTTTCAGAGGTTAGGAGCGAGAAGCACGTCAAGCTGGTGGCAAAATATGTGGATATATTGCAGATCGGTGCGAGAAACATGTACAATCAGGACTTAATTGAGGAAGTGGCAAGGCAGAAGAAACCAGTCCTATTAAAGAGGAGCTTCGGGGCTAGCGTAGAAGAGTTTCTCTCATTTGCGGAGCGGGCTGCAGTCCAGGGAAACAAAGACATAATTCTTTGTGAGAGAGGGGTTCTCCCAATTGGTAGAGGGCGTCAGTTCACGCGCTACAGCCTCGACTTAAGCATCGTCCCAATAATAAGAAAGGAAACATATTTACCAATAATAGTAGATCCAAGTCATGGAACTGGGCGTAGGGATTTAATATATCCAATGAGCAAGGCTGCGATAGCTGCTGGCGCACATGGATTGATGATAGAGACCCACTATAACCCTGATGAGGCCTTATCAGATGGCCCACAGATGATCACTCCAAAAGAGCTCAAGAAAATAATTGATGTCTGCAAGAAGATTTATGCTGTAAATTCTACTGAGGATCGCATTAAATAGACTTCTCGGGGAAAATTTTTAGGAATCAGTATATTATACTTTTAATTTAATTAATTGTACTTTAGTGAACAAAATTGGTTGAAATTTTACATCTAGATTTAAGGAGATTTATCGATGAGTCCTATGAAATCCTCATAGGATTTGGCCTACTTAACGAGATACCCTCCGATTTAAAGAAGAAACCTTTAGGAAATAAATATGCAATAGTAACTGATTCCGCGATAAGGAACTTCTACGGCAAAAGACTCCTTAATCGATTTAATGAAGAGGGCCTTAGTGCATGTCTTATAGACTTTCCAGCTGGTGAGGAATCAAAAAACCTGGGTACTGTTAGCTACTTGGCAAGTGAGTTGCTTAAAAATGGTATTAATAGAAAGTCCGCGATAATTGCGCTTGGGGGTGGAGTTGTTGGCGACCTTACAGGCTTTGTCGCCTCAATATTTATGCGTGGAATACCATATATTCAGGTTCCAACAACCATTACAGCACAAGTTGATAGCAGTATAGGCGGTAAAACTGGAGTAGATACTGCTGAGGGAAAGAATCTTTTAGGAGCTTTTCATCAGCCTAAGAGGGTTTACATTGACCCATCATTACTCAAAACCTTATCAAGGAGAGAGTTTATCAGCGGATTGGCTGAGGTAGTTAAGTATGGTGTAATTTATGACCGAAGCCTATTCGAGTATCTGGAGAGGAATGCAGATAGAATAATGAGCCTTGATGAAGAGGCGCTGCTTCACATCATAAAGAGGTCATGTGAAATAAAGAAGACCATTGTAGAGAGGGACCCATATGAAGAAAATGAGAGGGCTATCCTAAATTATGGGCATACTTCGGGTCATGTCCTAGAGCGGCTTAGCGGCTATAAGATTCTACATGGAGAGGCGGTCTCCGTCGGAATGAAGATATCCGGCTGGGTTTCTGTAAGAATGGGTTTCTGGAATATGGATGAATGGAAAAGACAAAACAAGTTACTTGAAAGGCTCGGCTTGCCGCTCAAGATGAGGTTCGATGTTGATGAAATAATTGAAACCATGCGCTTTGACAAGAAGATTGAGGGAGAGACAATAATGTTTGTCCTGCCGAGGCGTATAGGGGAGATGGTATCCATAAACGGTAGACATAAGATTCCCATCCCAGAAGATAAGCTACGCATCTTTCTAAGGGAGGTTGCCAATAAAATTGATCTTTAACTTATATTGACTAGTCATTATAACGGTGGGATCTTTCATATACTCAGGCTTTACTAGAGTGGATTATCATTCTATGTTTTCTCTTTACTGGGGTCTTCTTACCTGGTATTCTCTCCAGTTGCGTACCACAGTCCTCACATATCATTTCCTTTCTATCCTGAGGGTACTTTTTGCTGCATGCTGGACATCGAAGGATCCAGTGGAATTGATAGCGTATACCAAGGTTTGCTAATGGGATATATTTCAACCCAATCTTCTCAGCGGTATTCTGTATTGAATAATCATCCGTAATGATCACTGTATCATATCCGCTATCCTTTAGCTGTGCCGCGAGAGCTAACACCTGAATATCTGTTTTAGAGAGCATTATTGAATCTCCAATCTTACTGGAGATAGACTTGATAAAATCCACGTATTTATGTTCCGGACTGATCACGATAAGTCTCCCATACTTGAGAGACATTATGAAACGAAATTTAGAGGTTGACTCGTCTGTTAGCTCAAGCTCAACCTCTGGAACGGTGTATATTTTCTCGTCTATTGTTGTTGGATCGAAGCCATCTATAAATGCTGATGTATCAAGCACCAGAACTCTATGCTTTCCGCTCATTCTCCCCCTCCATCGGAAAGAGAAGTCTCTCCCTTAGACGCCTATAAAAGTCATTCTTGAATCTAATGAAGTTCGCTTTATACTCTGAGACTCTTATAGTAATCTTATTTTCATTGTCTCCTATCTCCCTCTGGTAATCACCATCAACAATAACAACATACTTCTTTGGCTTAAGCACCTCAATAATTATCTGTGAATCCTGTGGAAAGACCATCGGGCGTATGAGATTTGCTGGGCATACTGGAGTTAATATAAGAGCGTTGAGGCTAGGATCGAGAATTGGACCTCCACTTGAAAATGAGTATGCTGTTGAACCGACCTGTGAGGCGACAATTATACCATCGGCCCAGCACTCCATAACCTCAATATCACTCTTCCATATCTTAGCATGTAGTATCTTCGCTAAGTGTCTAGTAGTTATAAATACTTCATTGAGGGCATCTGGGAGCCTAGAGTTCCCAATAAATGAGGCAACTTTGCTGTAGGTTTCAATTCTATATGAGTCTCTGAGATATAATTCTATGGCTTCTAGAGCTTCTCTATGCGATACTTCTGTTAGAAATGCTCTTGTACCTAAACCTATCGCTAGAATTGGTGTTTCTGGTCTGGGTATGCGCATACATGTCCTCAATATTGTTCCATTGCCGCCTATAACTACAATTAGGTCTGTGCTCATCCTTTCAAGAGGCAGAGCTCTATTGTTTCTACCAATGAGCCCCGCTAGCTCCCGCTCAAAAAATACATTGAAACCAGATGATTCGAGACGATTAGAGATTTCAAGCGCTAACTTTAGGGCGTCCTCACGGTCTAGTCGCGCGGTGATTCCAGCTGTCTTATCCAACCTCCCACCGCACAGCAAATATATCTAGATTAGAAAAGATTATTAAACATTTATAGGAGAAAGCTATGGTGTAGTTGTGGTGGGATTTATGAGTAAGCCTGTTGAAGTTGGTGATTTGAAGGAGGGGCAATACGTAATTATTGATGATGAACCATGCTGCATACTCGAGTTAACAAAGTCAAAGCCCGGGAAGCATGGTTCGGCTAAGGCTAGGGTTGTTGCTATTGGAATATTTGATGGTGTTAAAAGGAGCTTCGTTAAGCCAGTTGACGCAAAAGTTGATGTACCGATAATTGAGAAGAGGAGTGGGCAGGTGGTAGCAGTTCTAGAGAATAGTATTCAGTTGATGGATCTGGAAACATATGAAGTTTTTGAGACGCCCATGCCACAGGAGGGAGATGTAAGATCTAAGCTCGCTAATGGTGTAGAGGTTGAATACTGGCGCATATTGGGTAGAACTAAAATCATGCGCGTTAAAGGGAGCTGATATTAACCCTTAAATATCTCTTAGTGATAACATGACCGCGCTACTTTTATTATCTACAAATTTGAGTGAGATAGACTTATTTATAAAAAATGCTCTAATATTTTGTTGAACGAAGAATTGCTGATGGAGAAACTGTTTGGTCCTTGAGAAACTCGGCTCATCGCTCTATGAGGCTATAAAGAAGGTTTTTGGTTCCTCAGTCGTAGATGAGAATGTCATCCGTGAGCTTATTCGTGATATACAGCGCGCGCTCCTACAGGCGGATGTGAACGTCAAGCTTGTTCTTGACCTCTCAAAGAGAATCGAGGATAGAGCATTAAAAGAGAAGGTTCCACCGGGAATACTGAGAAAGGAGCATATTATTAAGATTATTTATGAGGAGATTATTCGCTTATTGGGTGAGAATCCTGCTCCGCTCAACATTAAGCCTGGCAAAAGAAACGTTTTTATACTTGTTGGGGTTCAAGGTTCTGGAAAGACGACAACAGCGGCTAAGCTAGCTAGGTTTCTTCAGAAGAAGGGGTTTAAGACTGCCCTCATATGCGCCGATACGTATAGAGCTGGGGCACTAGCACAATTAAGTCAGCTTGCCGCGCAGATAAACGTACCCATCTATGGCGATGAAGAAGAGAAAAACTCTGTAAAGATCGCTGTAAGTGGATTGAGGAAGTTTGAGGGTTATGATGTAGTCATTATAGATACCGCGGGACGGCATAAGGATGAGAAGAGCCTAATAGAGGAGATGAAGGCCCTAGAGGAGGCAATCAAACCCGATGAAGTAATAATGGTCATCGATGGAACTATTGGGCAGCAGGCAGCCATTCAGGCGAAGGCCTTTCATGAGGCAACACCCATCGGGTCTATAATAGTTGCTAAACTTGATGGGTCAGCCAGGGGTGGTGGTGCGCTTTCGGCAGTGGCGGCGACTGGCGCTCCAATAAAATTTATAGGAGTTGGTGAGAAAATCGATGACTTGGAAGTATTTGACCCACCAAGTTTTGTTAGTAGATTACTTGGGATGGGCGACCTAAAGAGCTTACTTGAGAGGGTTAAGGAAGCCAAGTTAAAGATACCGGAGAAGAAGGCTAAGGCCATATTAAGTGGGAAATTTACGCTAATGGACATGTATGAGCAGATTGAGACTATGAGGAGTATGGGTCCCTTTAGCCGAATACTGAAGTTGATCCCTGGATTGGGATACGAGGTTCCAGAGGATGTCATAAATGTCGCTGAAGAGAGATTGAAGAAATGGCGCGTGATAATTCAGTCAATGACACCAGAGGAGAGGGAGAACCCGCAGATGATTAATGCTTCTAGGATAAGGCGCATAGCTAGGGGCTCTGGGACGAGCGAGAAGGACGTTAAAGACTTATTGAACCAATACATGTTGATGCGGCGGATGATGAAGACCTTTAAGAGAAGGGGTCTTTCAATGCTACTCAAGAAAAGACAGTTTTAAGAGCATTTCTAGTACTCACTTATTAGTGGAGGAGATAAAATACTGATGCTAATGCGCCGTAAAGGACTATATCCTCGCCCAAAGGCGTTAAAATTATCTCCGGCAATCTGTTCCTAGCATGCTCCCCTATATGGCGCCTAATGGGCTCTATAACTAAATCAGGATTATTTAGCGTTACTGATCCGCCTACAGTGATCAGAGATGGATCGTAAGCATCAATGATGCAAGCGAACCCAATGGCATTTAGCTTGCTAATCCTCCTAACTATTGTCTCAGCCAACTTATCGCCAGCTTTAGCGTAATCATAGACGGTTTTAGCGGTTAATTTTCCATTAATATAAGCTTCTCCCAATAGGCTTTCATTAATATTCAACCTACTTTCTTCTATAATCAGTTTGGCATAATTAGGAATTCCTGTCCCTGAGCAGTATGCTTCCCAATGCCCCTTCTTGCCACATCCACACGTAAGCCTACCCTCAAAATCTATTGTGAAGTGCCCTATCTCATGAGCATTTCCATCCTTACCCATCAATAAATGTCCATCGACGTAGACCCCACCACCTATACCAGTGCTAATTGTCACATAGACTAGATTATCGTGTTCTTTACCAGCTCCAAAATGCTTTTCGCCAACAGCGGCTGCAGAGCAATCATTGATTAAGAGTGCTGGTAATCCGAGTTCCTCCTCAAGTGGCTTAACCAGCGGAACATAATCAAAGGGCAGGTTTGTAGGTTTTACCAAAGCGCCTCTCTTAATATCTAGAGGACCAGCCGAACCCACGCATACTCCCTTAACGCTTTTTAATTCGCTCTTATCCTCTACAATAGAGTGGATCATTCTGATTATTTGCTTACTCACACCCATCGGCCCCTTAGTCTTCTCCGTTTTTTCAGATTTTTTCCTCAAAATTCTTCCGTCCCTACTCCCAAGAGAGACTCTAACATTTGTTCCACCAAGATCTACGCCTAAAGCTAGTTCCATTACAGCCACCATCAAACAAGATATTTAACTGAAATCTTCAATTTGTATAGAAAGATTTCAGTCTATCAAGAGAAAGATTAATTTTATATTACTGATATAAATTTTCTTTAGGACAGCATGGTTATTTTGAGTAAGCCCTGGCATGCGACGACTGAGGAGGTTCTAGCGATACTTAATACCTCACGTAATGGGTTAAGTAGTGAGGAAGCCAAAGAGAGACTGCTTAAGTATGGTCCAAATAAGATAATTTCTAAGGGAGGTATAAGCCCACTAAAGATACTCTTGAACCAGTTTAAGGATATATTTGTTCTGATACTTATAGCCGCGGTTATAATATCAGTGATGATGGCATTAGTTAAACCCGAGGCTGGGATAGAGGAATACGCCGACGCCTTAACAATAGGCGCCATAGTAATTCTAAATGCTGTTATAGGCTTTGTGCAAGAATATCGCTCGGAGAAGGCTATTGAGGCAATGCGTAAGCTGGCAGCTCCAAAAGCCATGGTTATCCGCGATGGAAGAAGCATAGTTATACCAGCCGAGGAGGTTGTTCCAGGGGATGTATTGGTTCTTGAGATGGGAGACCGTGTAGCTGCTGATGCGCGGCTAATAGAGGCGGTGGAATTAAAGACCAATGAGGCAATCTTGACGGGCGAATCAACTCCGGTTGACAAAGATGTATGTGTTCTTTCCGAGAATACCCCAGTAAGCGATAGGAGAAACATGGTCTTCATGGCGACACACGTTATATATGGGCGTGGAAAAGCCGTTGTGACGTCTACTGGCATGAAGACTGTGTTCGGAAAGATCGCTGAACTAGTCCAAGAGATAAGGGAGGAAGAAACGCCGCTAAAAATTAGACTTGAGAGGTTCGCCAAGAAGATTATGGCAATAATTATTGCCATATGCACCATCGTGTTTATTCTAGAGATCCTTAGAATAGTCTTTCATGAAGGTCTCGCCAGCTTATCCTTTACAAGCTTAATGGATGCTTTCTTCGTAGCAGTAGCCTTAGCGGTTGCAGCTGTTCCAGAGGGCTTACCAGCAGTCGTGACAGTATGTTTAGCTTTAGGCGCGAAGGAGCTTGTGAAGCATAATGCTATAATTAGGAGATTATCTTCAGCTGAGACTCTTGGCTCAGTAACTATAATATGCTCAGATAAGACTGGTACGTTAACTAAGGGTGAGATGACTGTGCGTAAGATATACGTTAATGGTAGAACCATTGATGTGACAGGCGTCGGGTATGAGCCCAAAGGCGAATTTTTACAGGACTCTGAAAGAGTAGATGTTACAAATAACTTTGAATTAAAGCTTCTCCTAATGGGTGCATCCCTTTGCACGAACGCCAAATATGATGGAAAGAATATCATCGGCGACTCTACCGAGAGTGCACTAATAGTTGCCGCGGCCAAGGCCGGGTTATGGAAAGAGGATCTGGAGAAAGTTTACCCACGTATATATGAAGTTCCATTTACATCTGAAAGAAAGAGGATGACAACCGTACATAAATCTGCTAATGGAAAGATAATAGTGTTCATGAAGGGTGCTCTAGAAATAGTCCTACAGCACTGCACACATATACTTGATAATGGGAAGGTTAGGAGACTTAAAGAAAGTGATAGGGTGAAGATTCTCTCAGTTAATGATGAGATGGCTGGTAATGCATTAAGAGTTCTAGGAATCGCATATAAAGAATTAGAAGACATAAGCGACCTAGACGCCAAGGAACCTCATAAGATCTTTGAAAATAACCTTACTTTCATTGGCCTACTTGGGATGATAGACCCACCACGGGAGGAGGCTAAAATAGCTAATGAAAAGTGTCTGAAGGCAGGTATAAAAACCGTGGTGATAACAGGCGACCACAAGTTAACCGCCATTGCGATAGCAAAAGAGCTTGAAATGATGCGAGAGGGAGAGATAGCGCTGACTGGCGAGGAGATCGACAAAATGAGTGATGAGGAATTTGAGAAGATTGTTGAGAGCGTTAGAGTTTACGCGCGTGTCTCGCCAGAGCATAAGCTGCGTATAGTTAGAGCCCTTAAGAAGAAAGGTCATATAGTCGCGATGACTGGTGATGGAGTCAATGATGCTCCGGCGCTTAGGCAGGCAGACATAGGTGTGGCAATGGGTATAACTGGGACAGATGTAACTAAAGAGGCTGCAGATATGATTTTGGCAGATGATAACTTCGCAACCATAGTTAGAGCCGTTGAGGGCGGACGAGCAATTTATGATAATATTAGGAAGTTCGCTTTTTACCTCTTGAGGTGTAACATTGGCGAGTTACTCTTAATTGGAACCTTCGCTCTCTTAGGCTTAGATCTACCATTGACTGCAGGAATGATTCTGTGGATAAATTTAATGACGGATGGAGCGCCAGCCCTAGCCTTGGCCGTTGACCCACCAGATAAAGATATAATGGAGAGACCTCCACGTAACCCGAAAGAGGGTATTCTTTATGGAAGATTCCTCTCAATTATGATTACTTCCATATTATTGGTTCTTGTAGCTGGCGGGATATTTTACTGGTACTATTATGTGATCGGTAGAACTCTAGCTGAGGCTAGGACAATGGCCTTCATAATAATAGTGCTAAACGAGCTATTTGTCGTTTGGAACTCTCGCTCGGAAAAGCGGGGAGTTTTCAGACTTAACCCGCTCTCAAATAAGCACCTGATTTTTGCATGTCTAATATCAGTCATAACGACAGTAGCTGTGATATATTTTGGGATCTTTGGAACTGTTTGGCTTAATAGTTTAGTTGATTGGGGAGTAGCAATTCTGGCGTCGATGATGGGTTTACTCATATTACCAGAGATATTTTATGGAAGGAGGGTGTGGCGGTGGATTTAGGTCTGGGCTTGTTTAAGTCGCTTCCAGCGCTTTTCAGCTAAGTTTATAGATCTTTCATATTCATATATTATACGTGAAACGATAATCCAAGTCTCAAGAACCTCTGGATCTACACATATAACCTCATTTGCCATCTTCATCGTCTTCTCGCTGAATTCTCCGTGGGGGAAGCCGCCAACAATTACGGCAGGTCTATCCTCTCTGGCAAGTTTGGAGGCAACTTCCTCAAATGTCTTTGGTACCCCACTTTTTTCGAATACGACAATATAAGTTGTATTTAATGTTTCTATGAGATCTGGCAAGCTTTTTATCTCAATAGATAGAAGGGTTTTTCCGGTAGGCGGCACACGCCCATGCTCAAATAGATCCTCAATTAGCCCAATAAAGCGGTTGTAATTTCTAGGAAGCCTAGTCTCTCCCTCCACATATATTACGTTATCATTAATTGTATGTACATACGTCCTCAAAAGCCCCTCCTTATTTAATGGTGACCCAAGCGCCTCTAAGAGACAGAAATGAACTATGTCCGGCCTACCACGCTTCTCACTACTTGGTAGTTTCCTCATTACATAGTGATGATAAGACCTATCCAATATGAGCAATTGTGGTGGTTTACCTTTACGCCTAGAGAAATTCTTAATGACTGGGTGGTTCCATATCTCACGTGGTATGGGCTCTAAAGCAGACTCAGCTAAAATTAGAATCAGCAAGCTTGTCAACCCATTTTTACTCTCTAAAACTAATGTAATAGTGGTGTAGACGAAATATTTATTTTGAGCATAGAGCTGTTTAGGAGCTGTAGTCGGTGACTTATGGTAGATTTAAAGGCAGTCCTCTTTGATCTTGGAGGGACTCTAATTAAGACAGCTCCCCCAGCGGAGATTATAAAAAGAATTCTGGAGAACCATAGCGTAAAAAGAAGCATTGATGAAATAGCGCTGGCACATAAGTTCGCTGAAGATAACACTCTCCCAGAAGATTACAATTTATCATACTATGAGTTTTGGACTAAATGGAATAGAAGAATATTTGATAGACTTGGAATACTTGATGAAGATTGCTCCTTGGCGCGATCTCTAATTAATGAATGGTGGGATAAAGCTGAAGTAGAAGTCTATCCTGACGCTAAAGATACTCTCATCAGACTGAAGGAGGCTGGATTTAAAGTTGGTGTGATAACAAATGCCTTTGAGAAGGATATAAAAGAAATTCTTAAGAGAGTGGAGATACCCCTCACATTTGATGTGCTAGTCGGAATAGACACTGTTAAGAGGGCGAAACCATCACCAGAAATATTCTTACACGCGATATACACACTAAATATTCTACCCAATGAAGCAGTCTATGTTGGAGATGACCTAGAAAAAGACTACGTTGGGGCCATAAACGCTGGCTTAAGAGCAATCTTGTTAGACCGCGACTCAATATATTCAAGTAGGTGGAATTTGATCAAAGTGAAGAGGTTATGTGAAGTGCTAGATCTAATCCTGAAAGATTTCAGGCTACAGCCTTACTGAATATTTTCCGCTTCTCCTCCTCAGATAGTTCAACGTAACCCTTCTCCATAGTTATTGCCGCCACGTCGAAGTCATCTCCAGTAAAGACGTTCCTTTTAATGGCGGCATTAATCGCCTTAACTGCAAGAATAAGCCCCTCTTCAAGGCTTATAACATCATGATAGCCGCTCTCCAGAACACCATAGGCTACTGGTGAACCAGATCCTGTTGCAATCATCTTATCCTCTATTGCACTACCAAATGGATCGAGTGAATATAGATGGAAGCCCTCCTCATCATATCCGCCTATAATTATCTGAACTTCATAGGGGAAGAATCTCTGAGAAAATAATATCAGTGAGGCTAGGCTAGCCACGACCTTAACTGGAACAATTCTTCTACACTGTATTTGGTATAACATTGCATTAGCCCTGAGGATATCAAGCAGGTTTATGGCCTCGGCTGGAATACCAGCAATAGTCATACCAACATTGCGCGTTATCTGATAAACCTTCTTAACTTTCTTATGGGCTACGAAGCCAGGGAGAATAGTGGCCCTAGTATCAGTAGCCATGACGATACCATCAACACACTTAAATGCAACCGTGGTAGTTCCCTTAAGCATGTGTTTTCCGAATTCACTATACATCGATCTTAACACCAAATGAAACAAAGATGAAACCGAAGTAAATAAATTTTTATTATTAAGGAAAAATTCTTATTTAGTAGGGAATTTATGAATTATTGGAGAGGGCCGGTAGCTCAGCTTGGTTAGAGCGTTCGGCTGATAAGCGCAGAAGTTGCTTAGAAACCGAAAGGTCGAGAGTTCAAATCTCTCCCGGCCCACCATCTTTTGGGTTCGAGTCCCTTAAATATAACCTCTATTGTTTTATTTTGGTGGTTGTTGGTTGGTTAGCCGGGCTAGGTATGGTTATTTACTTAATGATGTTGATGTTAGGCGCTGTATAATAATGTTGCCCGTGGCTCCAAGGTTACTGCTGACGTTTATCTTCGTAGGCTCGGCTCGTTCTGCGAGCATTTCAATGTATCGCCTAAGCAGCTTATTGCCATGGGTGAAGGCGACCTATACAATATGCTCCTGGATTACGTCTCATTTCTTGAGGGTAATGGCTGCGCTGGCAGCTATATTGAGTCAGCTCTTAAGGCTGTTAAGTCTTGGCTATCTCATAATGGCATCGAGGTTAAGAGGAAGATTAAGATTAAGGGCGCCCTCTTGCCAGCTTCAATAGACGGATGCACACTTAAAAAACCAAGTCTCTCCAAAGAATTAAGGTGGTCATGAAAAGTGGAGTGGTCGACATGAAAACCCACTTTCTTCCCTAGATTCCTTACATCTTCCTCTAAATCCGACTCAAAAACATCCCTATCGTGCGAGACCAGTCAATAAAGTATGCCGTCGGCCACCTCACCTCTATACTTGCGCCCCACACCAATAAATTTTATATTGAGAAATATAAAGAAGAGTGTTACT
>JAWAXL010000042.1:0-13135 GCA_038820405.1 Bathyarchaeia archaeon | reverse complement strand
AATGGTGTGGTGAACATTTATTTAGGAGACTAAGCCTATAATCGCCGATAACCTCTTTGGTTAAGTTAGGCTTAGATTCTGCTACGATAAGGTTTCCAGCTAAATATATGCTGAGGGCACATGAACCGCGTTCTACACCTCCTAAAGACGATAATATTTTTCAGGTTTATGACGGGTTTCTCAGCTTCACTTCTCCGCCTAATGCTTTCAGATCTTATGGCGACCGCTCTGCCCAATAGGTCAGGGTGGCGCCGTATTTGCGTTAATCTATAGGCTTAAACTCGGCTGGCGGCGCATCAACCGCTAAGATTTTGATGGCTGCCTTTAAAGATGCTTAAGTCGCCCATCTTGTAGATGTTGTTTGTTATCTTCAATTCGAGAATTTATGGACTGCAATTGGCCAGCGCCATCCTAAAAAGCGTACCTTGAGGTCGAGGAGGCGCATGAAAATGAACCTGCTTATTGGGGACTGCTCTTCGTCGTTGAGGGCAGGCCGAGACTCTCCGAAGAGATCGTTGGGGTTTGAAAGGTACAGCGAACTAATCCTAGAGTAGATTCCAAAGATAGTTTAGATAAAATATTTGAGCCGGGCAGGCTGGCTCGATTTTCACGAGGCATATGCGCGGTTAATATGTAAACCGCGGTAAGAAAAGGGTTTTTGGATCTTTAACCCCATATGAATGAGGACTCCAAGCTGGAGTATCTTCTAAAATATATGAAGGCGATCTATAGTGTCTTCGACTTAAAAAGACTAATAATAAAATGATAAAATGGTGACCTTGAATTCAGACTCGCTATCCGACAGCTGGCTAAACTTAAGGCTGGAGGGCTCAGACAAGTTCTTAATTTAAGTTAGGTCATTTGAAGATGCTCCAAATATCCATATGTTGCCATCGGCTAAGAAAATGATTATGCGGCATAACGCCATATGTAGGTATGGTGTGGATAATCTGATGCTGTTGAGATAGAATTTAGGCGACTTACGTAATAGCATCTCAATACTTTGATCCCCTGCACTATTAATGTAGATTCCTGCTTGAGTGCGTAAGCCTATTCATCCATAAAAATAGTGCCAAAAAGGTGTCAGCTTATAACTTTTATTTTTCCAGCACTATATTTTTGCAACGCCTTTTCATCCAGCTCAACGCCAAGTCCTGGTCTTTGAGGGACCTTCGCTACTCCATTTTTAATCTCAATGGGTTCTTCTATTAAGTCGTCAATGCGACAAAATTCGCCGAAAATGTCGCTTGTTAAAGTTGCATTCTTGGTGGCGGCGCAGGCATGAAGATAGCTTGCCTCTAAAACACCTAGATCATTGCCAGATCCATGCCAAACTGGAATACCAGCCAATTCAGCTACCTCAGCATACTTCTTAAACTCAAACATAGTTCCACCAGTATTAATGAAATCACATGCTTCCTTTTTGACAGCGTTAATAACTTCTACTCCACTTATATGAAGGGCGATGGGGACATCTATTTTTTGTCTCAAAAGAATATACCAATTTAAGTTCTCTTTTGGAATAGGATCTTCAAGGCAAACAATATTGTAGCGCTCAAGATTCCGAGCCAGTTTTACGACTTTTGAAGGATACATGAAAAGCGTGTTTGCGTCAAGGACCATACCCATATCGGGCCCTACAGCCTTATTGATAGCATCTACGGTCTCAATAACGTGACCATAGGACTTTAACTTGATTACCTTATAGCCTTTATCAGCAGCAACTTTGGCAACAGAAGCAACTTTCTCCGGGTTCTTCTCACCATAATATGGAGCCCAAGCCGAAACTGGAACCTCCGTCCTATAGGGTCCCCCCAGAAGCTTATAGGCAGGTACTTTCAAAAGTTTTCCCACAATGTCGATAATTGCTTGCTCAAATAGGTGATCAAGATTATGGGGCATGCCAAGATCTTGGAGGTTCATTTCTAAGGGGTCTTTCCCTAGGAGTAACAGAGAAGCTTCCCTGACATCTTCCTCTGAAATACCTCTATAGCTCTCTCCAAAACCTACTATTCCATCATCTGTGTGAACTTTCACTATTATTTTTGGAATAGAAGCAAGCGCTTTCTCACCTAGGTTTAAAATGTCCATTAGAGGCACAAAGGGAACCTTCACCGATACAAACTCTATCTTTTTAATTTTCAAGGGGATCACCATTTATATTATTATTTTTAGCATCCTTAGTATAAGAATTTAGCTCATCCTTACTAAGAAGTTGAAAAGTATTAGTATGCACACTAATATAAGAATTATTCCGCCAATTAGCTCCATTAAATTAACTTTCATGCTTCTAAACCTTTTTATCTTTCTTTCGCTTGCTTGTAGAAACAATAAAATGAACAAAATTACTATAAGTGGGGATATAAAAATAATATTATAAAGGACCAACAGAAAATATTTTAACGGGCTCTCTAAATCTGAGAGTAAGGTAATGCTAATCATATAAGGTCCAGCACTACATGGCAACACTGCGAAGCCTATAATGATTCCTAAAGCAAAGGATAAAACAAAAGATGTTTTTGGACAACATAATTTACCTATTTGCTTGTTAATAAATATCCTCAGTAATTTTGGGATGTATGAGTTGTTTTTTCCTTTTAAACCTTGATTAATGTTAAATATTCCTACGAACAAACCTATTAGTGCGACGGATACATCAATATAAGGTATGGTTGCCAAGATTTGCATTAGCCCTAGTCCTAAAGAGCAATAGCTTAAGAAAACTGCAACAATAAATATAAGCCCTATATAAAACATTCTTGTTTTCCCCATAGTATGGAGAGTGATAAGGAGAAGAGCTGTAAAAACAAGGAAGGTGCAAGGATTTACTGAGTCTGCTATTGCAAGAGAAATTAACAGTAAAATAATCTTCAAATTGGCAGCTTCAGGACCAATTTGATTAGCAAATAGAGCATCGCTAACACAATATTCAGTGTTAGATGTAAACACCTTTATACAGCCAGAGCTAATTCTTATCTCGTTGAGTATTCTATTTAAATACTCTGGATCATTAATTCCAAGAGTTATAGCAGTTAGCTTTCCATTATAGAGGAAGATTATCATCGGCGATGCATATTTCAGCATGAGCGAGCGAGCATATAGGTATAATGGGGTCTCACATTTTATGCATCTTGATAAATTAGCATTAATACTTGAATTAAATTCCACGCCGCCCATAAGAATAAGTGTTTTAACAATTTTTTCAGCGGATGTTGCAGAAGATGATTCATTGAGACTATGAAACACTACTTCACAGCCACATTTCTGAAGATATTCCACTAATAAATATGTGTCAGACGACTCATATGCGTAAACATGAGTAAGCGTAGATCCAGCACAGCAGTTCAACGAAAAAACGATAAACAAAAGAAAAGATAGAATGTTAAGATTAATTAAAGCATTAACATTCCTTCGTGAAGTGTTCAATTTATAGCATCCCAACACATTCACGTTCCTACATATCATCGTGTCACTAAATTTATTTAATTTAGACTGTCTTTAATATTTTTGTTTTATAGTCATGATTACTGCTATACATCTATTAATAATAAAAAAAAGGAATTTTGTTTTACAAGCCTACAGACATGACTATTCCTGTAACCAACGCAGCATGAATTATTCTCAGTAGAACCGCGCCTACGCCAACCCCCACAGCAAATGGGACTATCCTCTCGTAAAGCGCAGTTCCACCTACTTTAAGTGTTACATATTTTAGAAACCATGCTACCCAGAATGCTGGACCTGCTTTAACATTTGCGCCTACGCCCACGACTATACCTGCTGGATGTATCGGGAACCAAACAAAGCGCATTCTAATGAACATTAGAAGTAATGTGACCACGAAGCCCCATATGAAGAATGGCATCTTTTCTGCATCGGGCAGATAACCTGCTGGCTGTTGATAGAAGGATGCCGCCCAGCTTCCGAAGCCACCCCAGTTTGCAACCCTCAGCCTATTTATGCCGAAAGTATAAGCAACCCATACGCAAAAGATTATTGTGAGTATATAGATAATTGGCATTGTTATTGAGTAAGCTATTATGAGATCTCTAGGTTTTGTTCTGGTAGCTTCTGCAACTTTGAATCCTTCAAGAGAGGTGCATTGAATCGCACAGCTACTTGGATACCCGAACATAAATGGATAAAGCGCAAATTCATAAAGCACTGATTGGGGTCCAGGTGTAAGCGGGAACTTGGCTGTACCGAAAACTACAGCAGCGCTAACGAAGTCGTCAGCATACCAGTACCAGTACCATTCTTGCGGTCCAGCTTCAGCTTTCATGTAGGTTTGACCAAAGAAATATATTTGCATGTACACTAATATGAAGAATGCCATTAGAGGATGCCAATTAGCCCACATTGTGAGAAATATAAAGAATAACACAAATGTTATTGCCAATGCAATCCATATGGCTCTATAAGACATCCCGTTTCTTTCAGATTCTCCAGACTCTGGAACCGCGATACGCTTTAATGTGCTCAGAAAATATTTTGCGTTTATAATTATCATGGCTATACCTAAGCCTAGCACACCACCCCAATCAAATGCAAGTGCATGCCTAATCCCATGCTCCATACCATAGTACCAGTAAGGAACGTAGCAATGGCTCCAGCCTACAGCTTTAGGAGTTATCGCTAAGGCATCTTCAATTATTGGAACAACCCAAGTGAATATGAACCAACCCCATCCGGCGGACAGCAGTATGTCAATTGGAACCAGATACGCGAATGCTATAAGCTCAGGATTAAGCCAGAAGCAACCCATCACTTGGGGCAAAACTGTCCATAGATTTATAGGTGCTCCATCTAAGTTGAAGAAGAAGCCTCCTTCCCAAGTATAGGACCAAGGAACAATAAAGATTTCTGGCATTAGTGAGTTGAGAAGCCAAGGAAGATAGCAAACGAAGCCAATAAATACACCAAAATAAAATATCTTAGTACTTGTTAAGCCTAGATTCGCTATACGTGGCTTTCCATCGTCCTCTTCGGTTAACCTGATTAATTCTATGGCGGGCGTAGCATAGGGAAAGGGAGCTCTTTCAACTTCAATTAATTGTCTCCGCAATATCAGAGCGCTGAAAAGCCCATAGAATCCCCATAGAAGATACATCAATATAAATGTAGCCATAAATCCTGAAACTTCATTCCAAGGTACGGGCACACCACCAGTTAGAGCTGGATCTACGACACTTTTTGGGGGGATAAGATGACTTGGAACCCACCATAAGACTTCGTTGTTAGCTGGTCTTCTCCAACCAAAGAGAGCAGTTAGATAAAACCAACCCTGATAGAATCCCACGGGCATCCCTGCCAATAACACCATTGCATATACCACTGTATGCTCTTGCTGGGTGAAGCGCATCTTAGAAATCAGAACGTTTCCAATTAATATTGTGAGAAAAGAGAAGAATATTGCTACTGTCGGCAAGCCTGTCAATTGTTCAGCACCAGGCATGTTTCCGATTGGAACCGTAGATAGGGCCCAGAAAACTGTTTGCCACAGTGTAGCTATGAGAACCCATAAGAAGCCAAAAGCGAGCGCACGTGGTGTTAAGCCTGATCGAACCTCTGAAATTTCAGACAATTTTTCCCACCCTAAAGTATATTTTTCAATAAATAATCTTATAAAGTTTTTCTAAGAATAGTTACTGACAATGGTCAATTTATGAATTGATTTTCAAATCTTTAAAATGGCAGTATCCAGGCCGCCTTGCTCATAAGCATTATTGTAGCCGCTATTCCAACAACTAGCGCTTCACCCAAGAAGACGCCGGCTAAAACGACATATCTGTAGTCTTTCCACCACTCTTCCCCTAGTCTCTTACGAATAAAGTAATGCCCAACAATTGCACCCACAAAGCTAGATATATTACTTGGAACTGGGGTTGAAGCCCCAACTATAAAGCCTATGGGAGAAAAAGGTATTCGAATAATTTCAGGAATAATATCCATAATAGCTCCAACAAAAAACGAAAACAAAATAATCATAGGTTGAAATATAACTATAGATTTAGTTACCCAAAGGTTCCAGAAAAGAAGAGTTATTGGCCATTGGAAGGATAAATATGGGTAGGAAGATGAAGGAATTGGAGCTAAAGACCAAAACATCTGCATATACAGCATACTTGTTATAAAGGATATAAGAACTGTTAAGAACCAGGCTTTTATAAAGCTTGCTGGCTTAGTTCCAGTTAGCTGACATAATTTAAAAGCGGCACACCAGCTCGCACCTCCTTGACTAATAGCTAGTGGGGCAGCCCAAGCATCTAGCCCTTGATAAGGAAGCGAAAGAAGTATGCCTTCTTTAATATAAGCTGGTGACGCGGTATATCCGTATCCTGTAGCAGCAAAAAGGTTATAACCTGTTAATCCTATCGACCTAGCCGCCACTAAGGTAACAATAAAAGTCCAGCCTGGACCAAGAAGAATTGGAAACCACCAGTAGGCGACTCTGAATTCAGGTGAGACTAAGACATAAAAAATCCCTATTGAAGCAAATGAGGCTGCCAAGTAACCTGCCAATATTATTTTTAGCGGTAGGTAACCAGCTCTTCTTGAAGATTCAGAGATTTTTGAGAGACTTCTAAAAGTTGAGATTATATACTCTTTCTTTCTAACTAATGGAACAAGAGCTATAGCCACCGATAGACCTACGAAAACGCTTGCCCAGAACTTCATCTGGAATCTAAGGGTTACACCCGCGATTCCCATATTTGGGAACCAGTCTTCTCCCACTTTTAGAACGTTAAACTTTAGCAGAAGATGATTGCCTATGACATTTAACGCAAAGGAGCCTATAAACATGGAAACCACTACTTCAAATGGAATAACCCAACCTATTAGAAAAGCTGTGAGATCTGTCGAGATGCCTAGGCTTGACCCAGGAAGATACCTTTCGATGCTCGCCGTGAGATCTAGCCAAGGTAAGGGAAGAAAGGATAACCTAGTTCCCATTAAAGTTTCACTTAGAATCGGCAATCCATAAAGGATGAAGCCGTAAGCTATACCTATAAGAGCTGCCACTGTGAATACTCTTATCCTTTTAGGTTCCCTTTCACTTAAAGTTTCAATTACCATCGCATCAATTTGCTGTAGAGGGAAAGGAAGTTTCTCTATCTCAATATAGAGATGAGCTGCTAGAAAACCCATCATTATATCCATTATTGGAGTTAATATGAAGATTGTTATGGGCCAGACAAGTAAATTTGGAACCCAGTCAGGATGAAAAATAGTTCGCCCCACTATAGCTATTGAGTCTGCTCGCGGGGCCATCCATAAAGGAATTAAATCCGCAATTGTTTTTTCACCAATATGAAAGCTGCGTGATATTGGGCTTGTCCTTATATATGCGTTCCAAGGCATACTTATAAAGTAATTTAATGTCGCAGCCAATCCACCCATATAGTAGATTATGAAAACTTCAGCCTTTTTCAGAGGACGAAATAAAATTCTAGCGAGTTCAACAAACAAGAGAACGACAACATATCCTGCGCCAATTGAAATACCAGCTGTCATAAAGAGGTAAATAGCGGCTGGTTGTAGAACAACTGCCGCATATATGATGGCAAGAATAGAATTGATGGTTAATCCCTCCTCAAAAGTAGGAGTAGTTTGATTTTCCGTTCTCAACATAAATTCACCTCAACTTTTTGAGGAGAATCTGTGATCGTTCAATATATGAATTTCTTCTTTCATCAGGCAGTAACCGCCACATTAATAATTGCTTTCTAATAGCGTCTATAAACCTAGGATTAGAGATACGCCATACACTTGCAGGACCAGTTAATCTCTTCATGGACAATTCGAAAGTATAAGCTTTTACTCTATGGGACCATCTTGATCTAATAACAACCTTTTCAGTTACGCCTTGCTCATATGGAGCTAATATTACATCAAATATTAGGTCGAGAACCTCAGACCCTTCCATGGAACCTACTGAAATTTGAAGATCCCCAACCATAAAAGTGCCTACCCTTTCAGATTTAAATTGAGATAAATACTCCCTCAAATATTCAAATGTTCCCAAGGCTTCCTCTCTAGACTTACATAAGAATGGTAATGGGACTTCCCACACATCATCCTTAGGCTTAGTTAACTTCCATTTTCGCTCTAAAGATGGCGTCACAAGTTTTGATACTTTATAAAGTGGATATGCGCTTACGCATAATGTAGAAACTACAGCGATGCAGACAGCAATTATCACGTATCTTGAAGAATAATTGGGCATTATAACCTGCCCTACTGACCCGGTCATAACCCCTATGTAAATGTTAAAAACTCCCAACAAATAGCCTAAAACAGCGCCTATTAAAGCTGTTACGAAACATTCCGTCATAAAAATTCCTGCTATTTGCATGGGGCTTATTCCCAAGGAGCTAAAAATAAATATTTCTTTAGTTCTTTCAATTATGCTCGCTTCTAATGTTAAAGCAATTGTTAGGGCTCCCACAATTAGCGGAAGTATTATTAATTCAAAACCCCTCTGGAAATACCATATCCCTTTTCGGTAGACAATAGTTTCTTCTAAGCTCAAATATATATCCACTCCGAGTTTATCAGCCAACTCCGCAGCAACGATTTTTCCTAATTCACTTTTCTCCGGATTGATTTTTATTGCTACGCTTACAATGCTACCGCCCATGTCAATTGCTATTTGATATGGAACTATAATAAATCTCCCATATGAATGCGGCTTAAGATGGAGATTGGCATAGTTAGTGACCTGGCGCTTAGCTTGAACCTCATAGAAGACATCTTCAAAGGAAATAGGGGTAATCGGTTCGCCGTCAATGTCTGTAATATACATTTCACTTGCATTTACAAGACCCTTGACTACAAATGTCAAGCCATAATATTCTACAGTGTCTCCCACCGAGACTCCAATGGCCCTTGCATCATCAACCGTTAAGAGACAAACCCACCCATCATTGGGTTCAATCCATTTTCCTTCAACAACCCTTAATCTCGTCACTTCAGATTCCTGAGGTGATAAACCCCAAACGGCAAACACTGGTAACGTGTCATTCTTTCCTTTTAAGCCGAACTCTTTGCTAAGAGCCTTTGCCACATCAATATTCCACCTAAGTAATTGATATGACACCCAGAAAAGTATACTTTGAGTCTGCCCAAATATATAGGGTGGAAACCACCAAACTCTTGGAGAAATTATTCCTATGTCAGAGCAAGCTGCAGAAATAGCGTTAAATTGATCTTGAGATATTTCTCTCCACTCTCTATCTCGAATTAAGAGCCCAGAGTATACGGGTTTCACCATTAATGGTTGAGGCACACGTATAACCTCTGAAAAAGTTGATATAGAAACCATGCTTATTAACGCAAAAGTTATTAAAATTACGGACACTTGATTCAATAATGTCCTGAATCTTCTTTTCCTTTGATGAGAGACTCCAATAGAGAAGGCCATCATAATTGCGCTCACAGTGCTTATTTCCCTAGTGTGGAACCCTACCATCGCTTCCTTAAATTTTTTAAGCTGGTCTCTAATCTCAGAAAACACTATGAATATAGCTGGAATTAGAAGAAAAATTATGGCTGTGCCTAAAACAAACATTATTATGTTTGAAGCTAAGGCGAAGCCGGGATGCATAATCGCTAAAAGACCTAGCAGAACAATAATTGTTCCCAATATGGTTACAAGTCTCTTCCAGCCTTGATCAAAGCTGAAAAACAACCTCTCAAACACAAAAGCAAAGGGTATCGCTAAAGCTATGAAAAAAGAAGCCGTGTTAACAGCATCAATTGTTGTTACTTTGATTATTTCATAAGCCATGACTTCATATGACCATGCTTTCCAAGACTCACCAAATAGCTTGGCGTATTTAAGGTTACGTAAGGCCTCTTCAGCTGCTCTTAAGTGCTTGGCGCTCTCGCCATGATAATACTCCGCCTTTCCACCGGCGCTATATACGTAGTGCCTTCCAAGAACTCTAAGTCTCTCCTCATTTAGTATCCACGTGTCTAAAGAAACTTTATATGAAGTAAAGTATATGGGTAAAAGCTCGCCTAAACCAACTTTATAGCCCACGCCCATAGGTGAGTCCATAGACACGTTCCGTAAAACCCCAAGAATCTTTCCAGGAAATTTATACTCAATTATTACTGGCGTATCGGGTTCCACATAAACTGCTGAAATGCTTAATATTACATCACTTTTAACGCCATAAAAGAATGGTACGCTGAAAGATTGAGCCTCTAAAGGTTGAACCCCCGTTTGTCCAGGAGATAGACTCCATCCTCCACCTGGAAGTTCCAATGGAGAGAAGACTTCAAAGAGCACAATTGTACCCGCCTTAAATACATTTATTGAGACAAATTCCTCAGCTTTATTAGGCGTGTAAATGCTGACAAATTGAGCAAGGCTAAAAGAACCTTGATTAGGAGCATATAGCAGATTTCCAGTTTCTCTGTCCACAACATATCCTTCAATATTATAGCTAAACATTGCGCCCATAAATATGAAGGCGCTTCTTAAACCTTTGAAGGTTGCGATACCATTCTCATCAGCTATTTCAATAATTTGCGTATTTGGAACTTGGCCTAAAACATAAGTTCCGTAACCAGAAGCTCCTTGATACAGCACTACAAGAGCCCCAGGAACTGGTTTATACCATCCAGTTTTAGTTTTATCATATTCAACGACTTGAACATGGAGTTTAACGAAAGCGATTTCATTATTGGGGTCATAGCGGCTTATTTTAAATCGCGGTATATTCTCGTAGATGCTATCGTCAGCATTAGCAAAAAAGAAGATCACATTAAAAGCATATTTTAAGACATGATTCAGGTTTTCAAAATTAACTTTATCAATAGTATCTAAAGGGGTACGTTCTAAAGCACGGCTTGTAGATCCGCTTGTTATGGCGAGAGATATGCCGCCAGTTCCCATCAAAAGCTCCCCATCCCAAATATAGGCGGAGGCACCAATTCCCAATGTAGTCCCTCCAGCCGAGATCCAAGGGGCCAGAGCCCCATAAATCTGATCCCCTACTTTAAAAACAACACTCTTTTTGTCTCCGAAAACGTCTTGCAAAACACAGGTGATAGACTCAGCACCATATTCATATTTCATATTTGTGACTGGATCAATGTATGACTTGAATGAAGGCGAGCCTAACGTAAAAATTAACTTAGCAACATATTCTGTGTACTTTGAGTAACGAGCCCCACTATAAGATGCCACTGGTCCAGTAGCTTGTACTACAATACTGTCACTATCAAAGGTGTAAAAGTCCAGATAAAAGGACATTCTAATTTTTGAGCCAATATCTTTCGAAGCTCCAAAAAAGTATTCCTCCATAAATTCTCTCATTCCATAATAAGATTGCCAATGTCCAGAAACCGCTAGAAACATTATAGTTCTCGCAGGAGGGCTTCTAGAATAGAAGCGAGCTAACTCAAGAAGAGCAGCGATTCCTTGAGCTTCATTAGCACCTGGTGCAACACCTGGGACAGTAGAAAAGCTATCAAAATGCGCTATTAGGAGAAGTATTTGATCTGGGTAGTTTGCACCCTTAACAAAACCTATGACGTTCATCGCAGATATTTTTTCCCATGCCGCTTTGGACACGATACGAGCTTTTACAGGGCCTTCAAAGATAAGCTTACGAATTTTAAGGAAATCGGTATAAGATATATAATACCTAGGTAAATTTACGGCAACGCTTGCAGTTTTAACTAAGTTACTATAAGTTGTCGTGGAGTTCGATTCTATAAAAATGACAGCTTTGCAACCTAAAGAAAAAGCATTTACCCAGTTTCGTCCTGATGCGTACTCAAGTATAGCGATGCTGCCTGTAACATTCTTATTTAGTTTCTCAAATTCTTCATAAGATCCTAAACCAGCGTAAATAAGCTCACCTTCATAGGTTCCAGCAGGAAGAGCTACAACATTAGGAAGAAGGGGCTCTAAAGTTATGTTTTCTCGATTATTAGTGCTAGCAGAAATAACCTCTAAATAAGATCCGTAGAATACTGGAGAAGCCATCTTAAAATTCTGGTAAGAAACATTCTCCAAACCATACTCGATAAATTTAGCCTTTATATATTCAGCCGCTCTATAGTATCCCTCCGATCCAGGAAACCTGGTCTTAAGTTGAGAGAGAAAACGGATATGTTCTTTGATAGCTGTCATATTTATATTCTGAGCAACATATTCAGCGTAATCTAATAATTCTCTAGGGGACCTTAAGCTAGGAGAAAGAAAATTCTTTTCACTAAAGGAGAAATCCTTATAAGCATCTAGAAGATTCATAGTTATAGATAATAGGAAGATTAAAATTAAAAGGAAAATAAACTGCTTGGCTAATTTTAATCTTTTCATCATATTTTCATAATTTTTAACCAAGTATTTAAATTTTCCCCAACTCCCTTAAAACCCCTACTCTTACCCTTCCACCCCTCACTCACACTAAAAAGGAAGGGTTGGTTTTGGGCTTACTCTTAGGGTGCTAGCCTCCTTAATCAACTGCATGCAAACCCACTTTCAATAGGGCGCCTAGCAGTTCATGGCTATTTAGAGTGAGGGTAGGCATATTGAGCTTTACGGGACTGGATTAATATATCTAGGAAAGAAAGCCAGAGTATAATAAAGGGAGATGAGCAACTCACAAGGAAAATCAAGGCAATGCTCATGCAAACTTAAAGAACAACATAAACCCTAACAGACTTAGATCTTTACAACGAACTTTCGCCGATTATTTAAATCAGACCTGAGTTAGAGAAGAGCAGCGGCCTCAGGGCTGCTTGGATTACTGGAGTGTTAGGGATGAGTTCTTGATGCGGCTTAAGGCTAAGAATGTTACTGAGGGCATATCCATAAGATTACAAGCTACTTGGATAGGTTCTTTAAACCCATTAACTCTCCAAGTGACGTCTTTAAAATTGTTTATTGGTTTAAGCAGGGGGCAGAAAGAAAACCTTGTTAAAGCCCTCAGAAACCTCTTCAATTTCCTTGAGTTAAAAGGCTTCAACCAGACATTTCTCGATTTATTAAGGAGGGGTCTTCCGAAAACGGGAAGGGGCTTTGATGTAAGGGTTCCCAGTGAAGAGGATATTGTTAATGCGCTTAAGGTTCTCCACAAATATGATGGTTATTTCATGCTTTTTAATGTCATTT